>JANMPX010000211.1:0-6180 GCA_031370085.1 Chloroflexota bacterium
CGACGGCGTCACCAAGCTCAGCAAGTTCGGCTCGGCGCGCTCCATGGAGGAGCAGCAGGCGGAGAACATCCGAAAGATGTTCCTGGCCATGGCCGAGGACGTGCGGGTGGTGATCATCAAGCTCGCCGACCGGCTGCACAACATGCGGACCCTTGGCGCGTTGCCCCCGGACAAGCAGACCCGCATCGCGCACCAGACGATGGAGATCTACGCGCCGCTGGCGCATCGGCTGGGGATCTGGCAGTGGAAGTGGGAGCTGGAGGACCTGGCCTTCAAGTACACCGAGCCGGAGAAGTTCCGCAAGCTGGTGGAGATGCTGGCCGACCGGCGCAAGGAGCGCGAGTCGTTCATCAACAAGAGCATCACCATCCTGCGCAAGGAGCTGGCCAAGGTCGGCATCGAGGCGGAGATCAGCGGCCGCCCCAAGCACCTGTACAGCATCTCCCGCAAGATGGAGCGCAAGGGCTCCGAGTTCCGCGAGATCTACGACCTGCACGCCGTGCGGCTGATCGTAGCCGAGGTCAAGGACACATACGCCGCGCTGGGCGTGGTGCACTCGCTGTGGAGACCGATCCCGGGCCAGTTCGATGACTACATCGCCATGCCCAAGGCGAACCTCTACCAGAGCCTGCACACCGCGGTGATCGGCCCCGATGCCAAGCCGCTCGAGGTCCAGATCCGGACGCGCGAGATGCACGAGGTGGCCGAGGCGGGGATCGCGGCGCACTGGCGCTACAAGGAAGGCTCGCGGGGCGATCGGCGCTATGACGAGAAGCTGGCGTGGGTGCGCCAGCTGATCGAGTGGCAGCGCGAGGTAGCCGATGCCACCGAGTTCGTTGAGGGGCTCAAGCTCGACGTCTTCCAGGACCAGGTCTTCGTCTTCACCCCCAAGGGGGACGTCAAGGACCTGCCCAACGGGGCAACCCCGCTCGACTTCGCGTACCGGATCCACACCGACGTCGGCCACCGCACCATCGGGACCAAGGTCAACAACCGCCTGGTGCCGCTCGACTATCGGCTGCACAACGGCGACATCGTCGAGATCATCACCACCAAGGCGGCGCATGGGCCGTCACGGGACTGGCTGTCGATCGTGCGCACCAACCAGGCTCGCGAGAAGATCCGTGCCTGGTTCAAGCACCAGCAGCACGACGAGAACGTGACCCAGGGCAAGGAGATGCTCGATCGCGAGCTTCGCCGCCTGGCCCACGAGACGCTGGCCACCACCGACGCCGACAAGCTCATCGAGATCGCCCAGCACGCGCACTACAAGGAGCTCGACGATTTCTACGCCGCCATCGGCTACGGCGCGATCTCAGCGGCGAGCGTGGTTGGCAAGCTGGAGATCCACGATGACACGGCGATCACGCTTCCCGAGGTCGCTCCGCCCACCGCGGCGGTCACCTCCAGTGGGATCCGGGTCAAGGGGGTGGGCGACCTGCTAGTCCGCTTCGCCAAGTGCTGCACGCCGATCCCCGGCGACGAGATCACCGGGTACGTGACCCGCGGCAAGGGGGTGACCGTGCACCGCGCCAGCTGCCCTTCGGTTCTGTCGGAGAAGGAGATCGAGCGGCTGATCCACGTCGACTGGGAGGCGATCGACCAGCAGACCTACCCGATCACGGTGCGGATCACCGCCCTGGACCGCCCGGCCCTGCTCAACGAGATCACCACTGTGGTCGCCGAGGACAAGGTCAACATCGTGGCGGCCAGCATCGGCACGCACGCCGATGGGACCGCCACGATCACTGCCACCCTCAAGGTGACCAGCCTCCAGCAGCTGGCCAAGGTGCTGTCGCGCATCGAGCGGGTGCGCGACGTGATGAGCGTCGCGCGGGAGGCGCGCTAGGGGCTTCGTGGCAGTACAGCGGGGAGCAGACGGATACACGGGTTCGCGTCCGCTTTACTCGTGTGTGGCCGATTGACTTGCCACCGGGTTGCAGGCCGAGGCCTCTCCTACAAACGTCCTGCACCGCCTGCACCGCCTGCAGCGCCTCCAGCGGCTGCTTCGGCGGCTGATCGAGCCAGGCCCCTGTCGCGGTGAGCTGGGAGGGCGACGCTGCGGACCGCCCCAGCTGTGGATGCGCCCGGCGGTCCGAGCGGTGGTGGTGGATCCTGGCGGCGGCTTTCTCCTCATCTGCTTCGCCTTTCCCAAGCGCATGGCGGGGCCTGGCCGGCTGATCCGATCGACGCTGGGATAGACAGATCCTGGCGGCACCAGCGCGTCACGGCCGTCGCCGCCGTGGGGCTATCTCTCAGTTGCGGGGGCCTATCGAATGCGGCTGAGCTCATCCGCGGCCCGCCGGAGCGTAATTCTCACTGGCTGAGAGGCAGGCTATCGGGGAGGCAGCCGACAGTCGCTGCTTCGGCGTAAACCTCCGAGGGGGAGAATTACGAATGGGTGGGCATCGGCAGGCATCGGCAGGCATCGGTGGGCATCGGCGTGCTTACACAGCCTTCCATGCGACCTGACCGAGAGATGGCTCGTCCGGCGCGGCCGGCTCGGTACACTCCGCGCATGTCCCGCCCGATTCCCGCGCCGCGCGGCACCCACGATCTGCTTCCCGAAGACGCGGGGGCCTGGAGCCGGATCGAGGCAATCGCCCGCGACCTGAGCGCGCGCTACGCGTTCGATCGGATCGAAACGCCGCTCTTCGAGCGGACGGAGCTGTTCGCCCGGGGCCTGGGCGAGTCGTCCGACGCCGTCGAGAAGGAGATGTTCCGCGTCTCCGGGGCCGCCGGCAGCGAGGAGGAGCGCGCCGAGTGGGCCCTCCGTCCTGAGCCGACGGCGGGGATCATCCGCGCCTTCGTTGAGCACGGCATGCATGTGCGCCCCGGCCCGCTGCGCCTGTGGATGCTGGGCCCGATGTTCCGCTACGACCGGCCGCAGGCCGGGAGATTCCGGCAGTTCAGCCAGTGGGACGTCGAAGTGATCGGCGACCCTGGCCCGATGGTCGACGCGGAGGTGATCGAGCTTGGGTATCGCTTCTTCGCCGAGGCCGGCCTGACCGAGGTGGTGGCCTATGTCAACTCGATCGGGGATGGGAACTGCCGCCCGGCCTATCGCCAGCAGCTGGTCGACTACTTCGGAGCCCACGAGGAGCGCCTGTCGGTCGACTCCCGGCGCCGCCTCCGGATCAATCCGCTGCGCGTGCTCGACGACAAGGAGCTCGACGTCGAGCTGGCCGCCGGCGCGCCACGCTCGCTCGATCACCTCTGCGACGCCTGTCGCGCCCACTTCGACCAGGTCCTGGGGCTGCTCGACGCGCTGGATGTGCGTTACGAGATCGACCATCGACTGGTGCGCGGCCTCGACTACTACACCCGCACCACCTTCGAGTTCTTTATTGCCGGGCGGCGCGGGCAGCAGCAGGCGCTCGGCGGCGGCGGTCGCTACGACGGCCTGGCCGAACTGCTGGGCGGCCAGCCAATGCCGGGGATCGGCTTTGGGATCGGGATCGACCGCACAGTGCTGGCTGCAGCGGAGCTGGGCGTCGAGGGTCCGGCCGAGGCGCCACTGCTCGTCGTGGTGTCCGCTGACCCCAACGCCCTCGAGCCTCGACTTCGCGTTGCGGCGGCTCTTCGCAGCGCCGGCCTGCGGGTCCGAGCCGACGGAAGCACCCGCAAGCTGGGGAAGCAGCTCGAATCGGCCGCCAAGCTCGGCGCGCGTTGGGCGGTGATCGTAGGTGAGGAGATGGGGCGGGGGAGTGTGGTGCTGCGCGATCTCGATGCCCACGAGCAGCGGGAGCTGCCGCTCGGCGAAGTGGCGACCGCCACCGGCTGAGAGCGAACTCTGCCCGGCGCGCTCGGCTACCATCAGCCGACCATGGGCCAGACCTTCCGGAGCCACACCTGCGGCGAGCTGCGCGCCTCCCACGTGGGGGAGCGGGTGACGCTGGCCGGCTGGGTGCATCGGCGCCGCGATCACGGTCAGCTCGCCTTCTTCGACCTGCGCGACCGCTACGGCATCACCCAGCTGGTGACCAACGCCGACGATGCGGCGGAGGCGCACCTCGCTGCCGAGCCGGCGCGCAACGAGTGGGTGGTGCAGGCCGAGGGAGTCGTGCGCGAGCGGCCGGCGGGGACGGCCAACGCCGACCTGGCGACCGGCGCGGTCGAGGTCGCGGTCGACCGATTCGTCGTGCTCAACGCCAGCAGGGTGCCGCCGTTCTACCTCAACGAGGAACAGCCCGGGCTCGACGAGTCGATCCGTCTGGAGCATCGCTACCTGGACCTGCGCCGCCCGAGCCTGCAGGGTCGCATCCTGCTGCGTGCACGCCTGTCCGGGGCGATCCGCCGCGCCATGGAGCGGGCCGGCTTCGTCGATATCGAGACGCCCACGCTGATCCGCAGCACCCCGGAGGGCGCGCGCGACTTCGTGGTTCCGTCGCGCCTGCAGCCGGGCAACTTCTACGCCCTGCCGCAGAGCCCGCAGGTGCTCAAGCAACTGCTGATGGTGGCCGGCTACGACCGCTACTACCAGCTGGCGCGCTGCTACCGTGACGAGGACCTGCGCGGCGACCGGCAGCTGGAGTTCACCCAGCTCGACCTGGAGATGAGCTTCGTCGCCGAGGGCGACGTGATGGACGCGGTCGAGGCGGCCGTGCTGGAGGTGACCCGCGAGGTCCTTCCTGATCGGCCGATCCTGCACGACCCATTCCCGCGCCTGACCCACCAGGAGGCGTATGACCGATACGGCTCCGACAAGCCGGATATCCGCTTTGCGATGGAGCTGGTCGATCTATCCGATGCGGTGGCCGGGGTCGACTTCCGCGTGTTCACCGATGCCCTCGCTGCCGGCGGCACCGTGCGCGGCATCGTTGCGCCCGGCTGTGCCGACTGGTCGCGCCGCCAGCTCGACGATCTGACCGAGCTTGCCCGCCGCCATGGGGCGGGCGGCCTGGTCCACCTGGCAGTCCAGCACGATGGCTCGCTGCACGGCCCGGCCGCAAAGTTCCTGGACTCAGCCGCCCAGGGCCGGATACGCGCCGCGAGCGCCGCCGCGGCTGGAGACCTGCTGCTGCTGGTAGCCGACGCCGATGCGCATCAAGCGCTCGAAGTGTTGGGCCGGCTGCGCCTGGAGCTTGGGTCGCAGCTGGGGCTGCGCACCGCGGGCGTGCTGGCCTACATCTGGGTCCACCGCTTCCCGATGTTCAGCTGGGACGCGGAGACGCAGCGCTGGGATGCCACCCATAACCCGTTCAGCGCCCCGGTCTGGGAGGAGGCTGACCGCATGGAGGCTGATCCGGGATCGATCCACGCGCAGCAGTACGACCTTGCGCTCAACGGCTGGGAGCTCGGCGGCGGCTCGATCCGGATCCATCGGCGCGATCTGCTGGAGCGGGCCTTTGCACTGATGGGCCACACCATCGAGGGCATGCGCGACCAGTTCGGATCGCTGCTCGACGCGCTCGAGTACGGTGCGCCGCCACATGGCGGAATCGCCCTGGGCCTGGACCGCTGGGCGGCACTCCTGGCCGACCAGGACAACATCCGCGAGGTGACTGCCTTCCCGAAGACCCAGGCGGGAAGGGACCTGATGATGCGTGCCCCCGCCCCGGTCAGTCAGAAGCAGCTCGACGAGCTCGGGCTGCGCCTCGCGCAGCGCAACGGCGATGGGAAGGCATAGAAGCTCCGCCGGCTCAACCGCTTTCTTTGGTCGGCGATCGCCAGGTGGCTACAACGGCCACGCTGGGGGTGCAACCTGACTGGCGAGGTCAGGAGGTGGCCAAACGGCCACGCAAATCGCCGGATCCGGGCCCCGGTGGCCGCTGTAGCCATGGTGTGACCACGGTGTGCGGCGGCCGCGGGGATCGGCAGCTACCGGACCGCAGGGCGAAGGGATCGAGGGCGAAGGCGACGGCCCAATCTCGGCCTCTACGCGCTAGCGCGCGAGCTGGGGCCGCTGCGCGGCTCGGTGAGCAGTTAGACGCTTTCGGCGCTCCTCAAAGTTTGATGACGCCGACAAGCCAGAGGACGATCAGAACGATGATGATCACGCCGATGATTCCAACGCCACCGTTTCTCATCTCGATCTCCCAGCTATCGAACGGCCCCGCAAACGCGCAGCCACCGAGGCGAGTGTAGTCCCGGTAGCGTGCAGGCGACCCCGGCCCTAGACCTTGCGGCCAGCGTTGAAGGCGGACACTGAAGTGGTCACGTCAGACATTGTCTCAGGCT
>JANMPX010000230.1:0-6505 GCA_031370085.1 Chloroflexota bacterium
TGGGCCTGGTAGATGGCCGCCATCGGTCCCAGGCCCATGCTGACGGTGGGGAACTGCCAGAAATCGGGCATGGTGCGCGGGTGCGGGTACGACGCCAGGCCCGTTCCGGGGCCGCCGGTCTCGCGCCGGAAGTGGTCGAGCTGGTCGGTGGTGAGGCGTCCCTCGAGGAAGGCGCGCGCGTAGATCCCCGGCGCCGCGTGGCCCTGGAAGTAGATCTGGTCGCCCGCTCCGCCGTCGTCGCGGCCGCGGAAGAAGTGGTTGAAGCCGACCTCGTACAGGCTGGCGGCGCTGGCGTAGGTCGACAGGTGCCCGCCGATCCCCTCGTATTTCGAGTTCGCGCGCAGCACCATGGCCAGCGCGTTCCAGCGGATCATGCGCCGCACCCGGTGCTCCATCGCCTCGTCGCCGGGGAACTCGGGCTCCTGCTCGGGGCTGATGGTGTTGACATAGCGGGTCTGGGTCAGCGGCGGCAGGCCGACCTGCAGCTGGCGGGCGCGCTTGAGCAGCTTGTAGATGATGAAGCGGGCGCGCTCCGGCCCACCCTCGCCGACCAAGGCGTCGAGTGAATCGAGCCATTCCTGGGTCTCGGTGGGGTCGAGGTCGGGGAGCTGCTGCTTGAACTGGTCGAAGATCTCGTGCATCGGGCGCCTATGGTACAGACAGAGACGCACGGAGGCGGTGGGGGCCAGTGACCATGTAGCCGCATCGAATTCAGCCGCGCAGCCGGCCGAACTCGCCCAATGGCGGCTCTTCAGCCGCCGACCTCGAGCAGGCCGCCGGACGGGAAGAAGACCGCGCTCTAACCAAGCTGGCCCGCGATGGCGCGAATCTTGCCGGACGCGGTATCGAAGACGGTGACCGAGGCCTGCGCCGAGGCTGGGACGGAAAGGTCCCCAGAGGCACCGGCGGCGTAGAGCAGCTTGCCGTCCGCCGATAGCGCAAGCGAGATGTAGTCCGCGGTTGGCGACCAGTGAGCCACCTGGCGGAGCGTCGCGCCCTCGAACACGTATACGCCGGTGGACTGCAGCGGGCCGGGCTCGGGATGGGCGAGACCAAGCGCGTAAACCCGCGAGCCGTCCGCGGAAACGACAAGCCCCGGTTGCAGGAAGACCTTGGCCGTTGCCGGCGGAGCGATCCAGTCTGAGATCCCCCCGGCGACTGCCCCAAGTGCCGCCAACGGGCCTGCGGCACCTGCCACTGGAGCTGTGAGTGGACCAGTCAGCGCACCGGTCGAAAGGTCGATTCGCGCGATGGATCGGGTCACACCGCTCCACAGGAACAGGGCGTTGGCGTGTGGGTCGAGCGCACTCGCCAGTGGATAGGTCTGGAGCTCTGAAGGAATGGAAGTGTCGCCGAGCGGCCCGCCCGCCAGATCGACCCTGCGGACGCTCGTGCCGACGCCGGGACCGCACAGCAGGTAGTAGACCGATGCCGACGCGAATCCGTCGTCGCCGAGACAATCGTCAAGGCTGCCGCCGGCGCCGTCCGATGGCCATGCCTTGGGGTCGCTCAAGCGCCCAGCGGCATCGAGGGTCACGCTCCAGTAGAGAGATATGGCAGGTCCCTGGTTCTCCACCAGATACGAGCGAGCAACAAGGTGCCGCCCATCCGGAGCGATCCGCAACTGCGGCGCTACCAGCTCTGGATCCAGGATCTGCCCCGGGCCGTAGCCGTCGGGGTTTCCAATTGGCCCGCCTGTCGCCGGGATGCGGGCCACCTCCAGCGTTGCGACGGGGCTTCCGGTGGGAACGCGAAACACGTCGATCCCGATGCCCCAGGTGTCCTGGTGGCGGACCACATGGCTGACGTAGACGAGCGCGCCGGTCGAATCGAACGCCGTTCGCGCCGCGACCGCATAGCCGGCCTCCGAGTAGGCGTCCGGCGCGTAATCGGCAAGCGTCACCACCTGCGTGGTCCGACCCGACGTGTCCACCATCGCCAGGCGCACGCGGACCGTGCCCTGCGCGCCGGCTGTATCGACGACCGTGCAGGCAATCGACCCATCGCTCGTGCGACCGACAGAATCGCACCCGGTCCCCGGACCGAGGCTGCGGCTCAACGTCCCCGTCGACAGGTCCAGGATCTCGTATCGGAAGTCGCCGACAAGCAGTCGCGTGGCGGGCAACGGATCGCCGTAGATCGCGAGCTTTGGAAGTGGTGTTGCGTTTGCCGATGGCGTGGCCCCGGTCGGGGAAGGAACCCCCGTCGGTGCCACCCCGAATTGGCGTAGCAGCCCGAAATAGGGGGCGGACAGCGCCAGGAGCACGGTGGCCAGGACGGCCACTCCGAAGGCTGCCGCGACACGAGCTGGGGTCACCGCGCGGCTGCGGTGCGCACCCTCCTCCCAGGCGCGCCGGCCAAGGCGCTCGGGCGGCGGACGCCAGGCATCGGCGGCATTCCGAATGAGGCCGCCCAGCTCGTCATCGGTCAAGGTCGGCCGGCGCTTCGGGGATTGGGGAGAGTCGGTCACAGAAACGCCTCCTGGTCAGGCTGAATTGCGCTGCCCGAGCTGTCGTTGACCAGCTCTCGCTGGGCGAGCAGGCTGGCGCGCAGGTGGGTATGCGCACGAGAGATGAGGGATCCGACGGTCCCGGGGCTCGTCCCGAGGAGCTTGGCAATTTCGGCATAGGTGTAGCCGTAGTAATGGCGCAGGATCAGCGCCGCCCGCGCACGCGGGGCGATGCCCTGCAGCTCGCGCTCGATGCCTTCGCTCAGCGAGAGGGCCTCGGCCGGATCCGTGCCGACACCCTCTCCCTGGCGCGCCGCAAAGTGGAGCCACGGAAGCGCCAGGGAGCGGACCTTCCGCCAGCGCAACAGGTCAAGGGCTCGGCGCGTGGCAATGGCGTGCAGCCACGGACGCAGTGGCCGCTGTGAATCGTATTCGTCCCAGTGTTCGAAGGCTCGGCCGAAGACATCCTGCATCGCGTCGGCTGCGACCTCGGGGTCGCGGAGGATGGCGTACGTGACGCGATAGACATCAGCGCTGTACTCGCGGTACGCCTGATCAACAGCCTCGCGTCGAAGATCGGTTTCCATCCTCACGAACTATCTACGGTCGATGGGCTCCGCTTCTTGCAGTTGAGCACCTGCCTGCATCTTTGGCGCAGTGATGCGGATACACTCCAGCCGATGTCTCGCGAAGAGCGGCGCGCCTACCAGCGCATGAACAAGAAGCAGGATCCCTACGCCCTGCCGAGCAATCCCGCTGCCCGGGCGCGCCAGGAGAAGATCCGCGCGAGGCGCGCCGCCCGGCCGGCTCCTCGCACCCGGATGGGGCTCACGCCTCGCGCGCTGGCCTGGATCTTCGGCGGCGGGCTGGCGGTCGCCCTGATCGCGTTTTCGGTGGCGTGGCCGAAGATGCCGCTGGCTGCCTACGTGGGGCTGGCCGCCGCGGCCATCTGGATCGCGGCCGCATTCGGACTGCGGCTGCTCGGGCGCCGACCGGCCCCGCCGCGCTGATTCGCCGGCCTGACGGGACGCGGCGATGAACGGGGTGCTCGGGGCCGCGGGACTCGTCCTCATCGGCTACCTGCTGGGCGCCCTGCCGATCGGGCTGCTGGTCGGGTGGCTGAGCGGCGGAGTTGACCTGCGGCAGCATGGATCCGGACGCACCGGGGCCACCAACGCGCTGCGCACCATCGGTCCGCTGGCTGCGGCGGCGGTGGCCGTCCTGGACGTGGGCAAGGGTCTGGCCGCCGTCCTGCTGACCCGCTGGCTGTACCGGGCAGGACCCGCCGGCTCGCCCGATTGGGTCGCCGCCGCTGCCGGCCTGGCGGCCGTGATCGGCCACGTGCGCTCGGTCTTTATCGGCTTCCGCGGCGGCCGGGGCCTGGCCCCCTTCACCGGCGCGATGGCGGCGATGCTGCCGCTGGGCGTCGGCATCCTGCTGCCGCTCTTCGGCGCCGTGGTCTGGCGCTGGCGCCTTGTGTCGCTCGGATCGGTGGTCGTGGCCCTGCTCGCCCCGGTGGTGGCGGGACTGCTGGCCATTGCCGGCCAGGCGAACCAGGCAGCCGTCGCGCTGGCGACCGGCGGTGCGGTGGTGGTCACCCTCGCGCACCGCGATAACCTGGCCCGCCTGCGGGCCGGTACCGAGCGGAGGCTGGGGCAGTGACCGGGCCTGGCAGATCAGCGCGCGTGACGACGCTTCCCAACCTGCTCGGACTGTCACGGATCGTGGCCACCCCGGTCGTCATGGCACTGCTGCTGCTGCCCTTCAGCGGGGCGGGCCTGATCGGCTTCGTGGTCTTCACCGCAGCCGCCGGGACCGACTGGTTCGACGGTCGCATCGCGCGCGCCCGCGGCCAGGTCACGCCGCTGGGGGTCTTCATGGACCTCACCGCCGACAAGGTGCTGGTGGCCGGTGTGCTGATCGCCATGGTGCAGGTCGGTCTGCTGCCCGGCTGGATCGTGGCGGTTCTCGTGATCCGTGAGCTGGTGGTCGCCGGCGTCCGGCAGCTGGCCGCCAGCGCCAACGTGGTGATCGCCGCGCGCGGGTTGGGAAAGTGGAAGGCATTTGCCACGAACCTGGCGATCGCAGTCCTGCTGCTGGCCTTCGACGGGCTCGAGGGTGGACCGATTGCGCAGCTGAATCTCACCGCGGAGCTGCAGCTGATCGGTGCCTGGCTGGCACTGGTGGCGGCCCTGCTGGCGGTGGTGTCGGCCTGGGACTACCTCAAGGGCGCGCTGCCGATCCTGCTCCCCCGGGAGCCCTAGGACACGGCCTGCCGTAGCCGCCTCACGGCCACTAGGGCCAACTTGGGGCCGATCCCTCGCCACTGCAGCCGCCTCGCGGCGAATCAGCCATCGAGAGCGGTCTTGGCGTCCAACTTGGCCATTACAGCCGCCCGGCGGCTGGCAGGTTGATCGTGACGGAAGCAAGGGAGCCAAGGGGGCGGCCGACCCTCGCCGTCATGAGGGTTTGTGCTGCACAGCCGCGCAGCTGCACGGTCGCACAATCGGCCTTGACGTCACAGCCAGCCGGTGACCGCCAGACGCAGCCACGCCCGAGGCACTACTTGACGAGCCGCTGCTCCATCTTGTTCAGGGCAATCCACATGGCGATGACCCCGAAAACCACCAGGTACGCCAGGTCCCACAGCTCGTGCCAGCCCACCAGGCCGGTGGCCAGGCCGCGCAGCAGGCCGACCGCGTGGAAGAGCGGAGTCAGCTCCATGGCCAGCTGGATCGGCTGCGGGTAGATGCTGATCGGGAAGAAGGTGCCGGAGAAGAGGAACATCGGCATCACCACCAGGCCCATCGGCAGGTCGAAGTCCTGCACCGTGCGCAGGTAGGAGGTGGTCGCCAGGCAGGCCGCGCTGAACGCAGCGCCGATCAGGATCGAGGCGGGAATGACGAAGAAGAGCATCGGTGAGATCACCAGCCCCATGCCGATCATGACCAGCACGAAGGCGATCACGTACAGCGTCCCACGGAAGAGCGACCACAGCATCTCGCCCACCGCGATCTCACGGATCCCCAGCGGCGTGGCCAGGATGGCGTCGTAGGTCTTGCTGAAGTTCAGCTTGAAGAAGACGTTGAAGATCGACTCGGCGATCGCGCCGTTCATGGTTGCCTGGCCGAGCAAGGCCGGCGCCACGAAGGCGGCGTAGGAGATGGCGCGGCCGTCGGCCAGCGTCACGTCCCCGATCAGCGTGCCCATTCCATAGCCGATCCCCAGCAGGTAGAAGAGCGGCTCGAAGAAGCCGCTGAAGATGACCATCCAGCCGCGCTTGTAGACGAGCAGGTTGCGCTGCACCAGGCGCCGGGAGCGGAGCAGCGATGCGATCAGCCCGGAAGTGGGCGCGGGCGTCGGCGCGCGACGCGCGATGGCGGTCACTTCACCAGCCGCCGCTGCAGCAGCCGATAGGCGATCAGCGCGGTCACGCCCAGGAAAACGACCAGGTAGCCCAGGTGCAGCGGCCAGTCCGCCGGCATCGTGTCCAGCACGGCGCCGCGCACCAGCGCGACCCCGTGGTAGAGCGGCGTGGCGGCCGCGACCCACTCGACCGCGTCGGGCAGCCGGGACACCGGGAAGAAGGTGCCGCTGAACAGGAAGAGCGGGTTGATCACGAAGCGGAAGAGCGCGGCGAATCCCGAGTCGTTGGTGCGGGTGGCGGCGAAGGCGATGATCGGCGCCGAGAAGGCGAGCCCGGTGAGCACCGCGGCCGGGATGGCGAGCAGCGCCAGCGGGCTGTGCGGGATGCCGAACCCGGTGAGCACGATCATGAAGACCGTCGACATGGTGGTCAGCCGGAAGGCGATCCAGCTCAGCTCGCCGATGAGCAGGTGGTGCACCTGCATCGGCGTCGCCAGGATGGCCTCGTAGTTCCGGCCCCAGTTGATCTTGCCCATGATCGGGTAGGTCGACTCGAAGCTGGCGGTCTGCATGCAGGTGCTGGCCAGGATGCCCGGCCCCAGGAAGTGGAGGTAGTCGACCCCGCCGAGCATGGTGGTCCCGCCGCGGGCGACCAGGCTGCCAAGGCCGATCCCCATGGCGGTCAGGTAC
>JANMPX010000241.1:0-1757 GCA_031370085.1 Chloroflexota bacterium
CTCCACGTGAGCGAGTGGCGGAGATGCCGGATTGGGGTCGCCGCCGATTCCTGGGAACCTCGGCCGGGTTGGCGGGGCTGGCCGTGATCGGCGGGGGAGTCGGCAGGCTGCTGCTCAACTCGCGCGCGGAGACCATCCCGGTCAGCGCGGCAATCCCCGCTGCCATCGACCCGGTGGCCCCATTGTCGACTGGCGCCGAGCTGGCGGTGCCGGGCATCTCGCAGCTCGTCACACCGAATCGGAGCTTTTACCGAATCGACACCACGCTGCTGACGCCGCACATCGACGCCGCCACCTGGGAGCTGTCGTTCAGCGGGATGGTTGACCGCCCCTTCAAGATCACCTACCCAGAGCTCCTGGCAATGCCGCTCCACGAGCAGTACGTGACCATCGCATGCGTCAGCAACGAGGTTGGCGGTGACCTGGTCGGCAATGCCCTGTGGCGTGGCGTACGGCTGCGCGAGCTGCTCGATCGGGCCGGTGTGCAGGCCGGTGCCTCCCAGGTGGTTGGCCGATCGGTCGACGGCTGGACGTCCGGCTTCCCGACCGCCTGGCTCGACGAGCCCGGACGCGAGGCGCTGGTGGTGGTCGCCATGAATGGCGATCCATTGCCAGCAGAGCACGGCTATCCTGCGCGGCTGATCGTGCCGGGGCTGTACGGCTATGTGTCAGCCACCAAGTGGCTGGTCAACGTGGACCTGACGACCCTGCAGGCCTTCGATGCCTACTGGGTGCCGCTCGGCTGGGCGAAGGAGGCGCCGATCCTGACGCAGTCGCGCATTGATGTACCGCGCAACGGCGATGGATCGCTCCCGGCAGGCCAGGTCCCGATCGCCGGCGTGGCCTGGGCGCCGGATCGCGGGATCTCCCGGGTCGAGGTCCAGGTCGACGACCACCCATGGGCCGATGCGGAGCTTTCCGGGCCGATCTCCAATGCCACCTGGTTGCAATGGGTGTATCGCTGGACGGCGACTCCAGGACAGCACACCATCCAGGTGCGTGCCACCGACGGCTCCGGCGAGCTGCAGGCGGAGAATCGGACCCGCCCCGCTCCCGATGGGGCACGCGGTTATCACGGCATCGGCGTCACCGTGTCAGGGGGCTAGCACAGACCACCAGGCGCGGTGCACAATCGCGCGCATGCCCGCCCCCCTTGCACCGCTCTTCATCGTCAACCCGATCGCCGGAAGCGGCCGCGCGCATGGCCTGACGCCCAGGATCGAGAGCTGGCTGGCTGAACAGGGCATCGCCGGGCGCCTGCTCGAGACGCGCGAACCCGGCCACGCCGAGCGACTGGCGGCGGCTGCGACGGACCTTGGCCATGATCGGGTCATCGCGGTCGGTGGCGACGGAACGATCCAGGAGGTGCTGAACGGACTGCTCGCGGCCGGTGTCGGACCGGACGGCGGACCGCCGGTGCTCGGCGTGATCCCGGCCGGGCGGGGGAACGACCTGGCCCGCAGCGTTTACCTCCCGATTGATCCGATCGCCTGTTTGCCCACCTCGGTCGGGGACACCACGGTGCCCTTCGACGTCGGCCAGGCCACCAGTGCGGACGGCATCACCCGCTTCTTCGGAGCCGCCGGTGGGGCGGGCTTCGACGCCGAGGTGGCCTACACCATGGCGGTGCGACGACGATTCTGGATGCGCGGCGAGGTCGGCTACTTCCTGGGAACGCTCAACGAGCTGCGCAGCTTCCGGAACTCCCAGCTGCAGGTCACCGTGCGCGGTGACGGCGGTGATGGCGAGGACCGCAT
>JANMPX010000254.1:0-7156 GCA_031370085.1 Chloroflexota bacterium
TGCGACAGGCTTCCGGGGGTGCCGCTGACGCCGTAGTTCGCCGAATAGCCGATGACCACGCCGAAGGCGATCAGGAGCAGGACATACAGGAACAGCTGCCGATCAAACGACTTCCAGGTGCGCCCGCGGATAGTCTCAACAAACGTTGCAGCTGCGGTGCTCATCTGTCAGTTCGCCGCGACCCGAGAGAGGTCGGTCGGATCGAGGCGCAGGTCCTGGTGGAGGCCATACCATTGCTGCAGGAAATACTTCACCACCTCGAGCGACACGTTACCGCGCGCCACGGCGGAGTAGGTGAACGTCAGCACCTCGAGCTGTGCGTCGGTGGCGCCCGGCGCCGAGGGCAGCCACGCCACGAACCATGAGTGGAACGGCAGGGGGCCTCCGCCGCTGGCGCTTCCGAATTCAGCGGTCCCCGTCTTGCCCGAGAGGGCGCCCGGCAGCCGCAGGTCGCGGATGTTGTAGGCGTGGCCGGTGGTGATCACCTCCCGGGCGCCGATGCGGATAGCGCGGAGGTCGGCCGCGCTGGCGGACAGGGTTCGGATCTCTGAGACCGGGTAGGGCTTGACCAGTGCACCGGTGTCGTCAGCCTCTCCCCGTACCACGGTCGGGCGCAGCAGCTTCCCGCCGTTGGCCAGCGAGGCATAGGCGTTCAGCAGCTGCAGCGGGGTCACAGCGATCACGTTCTGGCCGATCCCGGCCTGCGCAAGCTCGCCGGTGAAGACATCGGGCCTGCCCTGCGCCTGGGCCCACTCGCGGCTGATCACGATGCCCTTCGCCTCGCCCGGCAGATTGATCCCCGTTCGCTCGCCGAATCCGAGCTGATGCGCCCATTTGCCGAGTCCATCGAGGCCAACCTTGATCGCCATCTGGTAGAAGAAGGTGTCCGAGCTGCGATAGAACGCCTGGATGAGGTTGAGCGGCCCAAAGCCACGATGGTTCCAGTCGAAAAGGCACTGTCCCTTCGGGGCGTCAGGAATCTGGTAGCAGCCATAGGTGGGCCACAGCCGGGTGGTGTTCGTGACGCGCTCCTCGAGGGCCGCCAGACCGGTCACCAGCTTGAACGTGGAGCCGGGCGGATAGATGTCGGAGATGGCATGGTTCCGCAATGGTCGACCGGGATCGGCGAGGTAGGCGGCAAAGTCGTCGACCGAGATGCCGGTGGCGAACTTGTTGTTGTCGTAGCCCGGGAGCGAGACCATGGCCAGTATCTCGCCGGTCTGCGGGTTCATGACGATGGTCACGCCCTGCTTCACCCCGGATGCCCGCATGCCCCACAGCAGGGCTTCGGTGGCGACCCGCTGCATGCGCGCGTCGATGGTCAGCATCAGGTTCTTCCCTGCCACCGGTTCGGCAAGCGTCTTGATGACCTTGATCGGCCGGCCGGTGGCATCCCGCTCGAGCAGCTGCCGGCCATAGGTGCCGCGCAGCACCGACTCGAGGCTGGCCTCGACGCCGTCACGTCCAATCACGTCATCGGGCAGGTACCCGCGGGCGGTCAGCTCGGCGAGGTCGCCGCTCGAGACTCGTCCCGTGTACCCGAGCAGGTGGGACAGAAGCGTCCCGTCAACGGCGCCCTTCTCGTCCAGGTACTGGCGCACGGCCTCAACTTCGACCGTGATGCCGGGAAGGTCACCACTCATCTCGCCGATCGTGAGCGCCGCTTCCCGGCTGAGCCCGTGGACCAGCGGCACCAGCTCGTAGGGCGAGCCATTGAAGGCCCGCAGCCGCTCGTTGAGCACCGAGACATCCACGCCCACCACCCGTGACGCCCGAAGCAGGACCCATGCACGGGCAGACGGGTCGTCAGGCAGGTCGCCCATTCTCGCCTCGAGCGTCCATGCGGGCGTGTTGACGGCCAACGGCCTCCCTTCGCGATCAAAGATCAGACCGCGGGGCGATTTGAGGGGCAGCTCCACGGTCCGAACCGCGATCGCACGGGCGGCGTAGCGGGCACCGTCCAGGACCTGGAGCTGGAAGAGCCGCCCCCCAAGCGCTCCGAAGATCACGATTGCGGCCACCGACAGGGCCACGAAGCGTGGGGCTGACCGCGGGACCTCGCTTCCGCCCTCGTTCAGATCGGCCATGTCGACCTCACCAGTCCCGGCCTTCGGTCCGCTCCAGCCGCCCATACAGCCGCCGGACGGGAAGCAGGAGGATCGTGGCCAACGCAGCGTTCAACGCGGCGGCCGCGAGGATCAACGGAAGCGGGACGCCACCGGACGGCGCCTGGTCGAGGAGGTGCAGCACGCCGAGCTCGATCGCGTCGGCGACCACGGAGCCGACCAGTGCGCCGACGACGGGGACGAGGACCCACAGCCGCCCCAGGAACTGCCCTAAAATCGCCACCACGACCGCAACGGCCAGCATGGCCAGCGGGATGCTGCCAAGCGGCGCACGGGTCAGCAGGTTCGCCACCAGGCCGGCCACGAAGCCCCAGCTGATGCCGGTGCCGAGGCCGCGCCCTGCAGTGACGAAGACCACCACCAGCAGCAGGATGTTCGGTCGGACTCCGGAGACCTGCAGGACCGGGGCGAGTCCGGCGTGGACCACCCCGCTGAGGACGGCGAGGAGAATGCTGGTGTAGTTGATCTGCTTCCCCTGGGACGGCTCGACGAGGCTGGCGGACAGGTCGCGACGGTCGTCGAAGTATACCTGCGAGACGGTGCGCCCCGTTCCAATAGCGGCAGTTTTCACGTGAAACATTCGGCGGGCAAAGGGCCCAGCTAGAGGGGGCGGACAACGCGTCAGTAATGGGCCGGTAACGGCTCCGACTGGTAGAATGAATGAGCCCATTTGAACTCGCTTCGGAGCGCCTGTGCTCAGGGTTACGGCCTGCACCAACCAGAAGGGCGGCGTCGGCAAGACGACCACCGTCGTCAACCTGGCGGCGTATCTGGCCCTCTCCGGAACGCGTACGCTGGTGATCGACCTCGACCCGCAGGGGAACGCCACGAGCGGCCTGGGGGTCGATCGGCGGGCACTCGATCGGTCCGTCTACGACGCGCTGATCCACGGCCTTCCGCTGGGGGACCTCACGATGTCAACAGCTGTGGAGGGCCTCGATCTGGTGCCATCGTCGATCGCGCTCGCGGGCGCCGAGGTTGAGCTGGTCGAGATCCACGCCCGCGAGCGACGGCTCGCAGCCAGCCTTGCCGGCCTCGAGGAGCGCTACGACCGGGTCCTCATCGACTGTCCGCCGTCACTTGGCCTGCTCACCATCAATGCGCTGACATCGGCCGATGGGGTCCTGATTCCAATCCAGACCGAGTACTACGCCCTGGAGGGTCTGAGCCAACTGGTGAACACCATTCGTCTTGTTCGCGAGAGCCTCAATCCACGCCTCGAGATCGAAGGTGTGCTGCTGACCATGGTCGATGGGCGGACGAACCTCTCGGCGCAGGTTGCCGCCGAGGTGCGGCGCCACATGAACGGCACGGTCTACAAGACCGTGGTGCCGCGCAGCGTGCGCCTCTCCGAGGCGCCGAGCCATGGATTGCCGATCGCGCTCTACGACCCCGCCTCTCGGGGAGCGAAGGCCTATGGAGAGCTCGCCGCCGAGGTGGTTGCGCGTGGCTAGGCAATTCGGCCTGGGACGCGGTCTCGATGCGCTGATCCCGCGCGCGGCGGAGGAGAACGGGGCCCTTGCCATCCCCGTTGACCGGATCGCCAGCAACCCGCATCAGCCGCGGACGACGTTCGACGAGGCAGAGCTGGCCGAGCTGACGGCCTCGATCGCGGCGCACGGCATCCTGCAACCGATCGTGGTGCGCGGCACCGCGGACGCCGGCTACGAGCTGATCGCGGGCGAGAGACGGTTGCGTGCCGCACGCCTGGCCGGATTGACCCACATCCCGGCGGTCGTGCGGCAGTCGGTCGGAGGTGAGATGCTCGAGCTGGCGCTGGTGGAGAACCTGCAACGATCGGACCTGAACGCGCTGGACCAGGCGGCCGGATATCGTGAGCTGATCGACCGTTTTGGCCTCTCCCACGAAGCGCTGGCGCATCGGATCGGGAAGAGCCGGGTCGTCATCTCCAACGGGCTGCGCCTGCTGGATCTCGAGCCTGAAACGCGCCAGGCCCTCGCCGATGGACGCATCAGCGAGGGGCACGGGAGAGCGCTCGCCGCGCTGACCGTCGCGGAGCTGCAGCGCGCGGCGGTGCAGATCGTTCTCGATCGTCACCTGTCAGTGCGACAGACCGAAGAGCTGGTACGCCGTCGCCGATCGCCGAGCGCATCCGCTCGCTCCCGTCCGGTCTCAGCCGACCTGGCAGATCTTGAATCGGAGCTGCGCGGCGCCCTCGGCACCAAGGTCGGGATCGTTCGTACCCGCCGGGGCGGTCGGCTGGTGATCGAGTTCTACTCGGACGAGGAGCTGGACCGCCTGCACTCCATCATCACGCGAGGCGCGGGCATCAACGCGCGGCAGGAGGGGGCATGAGCGCAGAGCCGGCGCGGCGCAGGCGCGGCAAGGCGTCATCGGACTACACCGCCGCCAATATCCAGGTTCTCGAAGGACTGACCGCGGTTCGCAAGCGACCGAGCATGTACATCGGCTCCACCGACGCGCGTGGTCTGCATCAGCTCGTCTGGGAGGTCGTCGACAACAGCATCGATGAGGCGATGGCCAACGTCGCCACCCGGATCGAGGCCACCATCCATTCGGACGGCCAGGTCGAGGTGGTTGACGACGGGCGCGGCATCCCGGTGGGCAAGCACAGCTCGGGCAAGGACGCCCTGGAGGTCGTGCACACGGTGCTGCATGCCGGTGGCAAGTTCGGCGGAGGTGGATACAAGGTCTCCGGCGGGCTGCACGGGGTCGGCGTGAGCGTGGTCAACGCCCTGTCATCGAAGATGCGGGTCGAGGTCCTCCGCGACGGCAAGCGCTGGACCCAGGAGTACAGCCGCGGTCTGCCCACCTCCCCGGTGCGCCAGCAGGGAGGCACCGCCGAGGCTAATCGCGGCCTCACCGCCGGTTGGGATCGGCGACACGGAACGCGCACCTTCTTCCAGGCCGACGCCGAGATGTTCGAGACACTCGACTACTCCTGGGAGATGATAGCCACGCGGCTTCGGGAGTCGGCCTACCTGAACAAGGGCCTCTGGATTCTCCTCCGTGACCAGCGGACTGATCGGGAGAAGAACTTCTACTTCGAAGGCGGCGTCACCAGCTTCGTGCGCCACCTCAACCGGCGGCGCGAGGTGCTGAACGCGCGGCCGATTCACGTTGAGCGCGTCGTTGACACCACCAGCGTCGAGGTGGCGCTGCAGTACAACGACAGCTTCACCGAGACCGTCCTCGCCTTCGCCAACAACATTCATACCGTTGACGGCGGGACGCACGTCACCGGCTTCCGAGCCGCGCTGACCAGCTCGCTGAACGACTGGGCGCGCAAAGCGGCGATCCTCTCCGAGAAGGACACGCTGAGTGGCGAGGACGTTCGCGAGGGGCTGACCGCCGTGATCAGCGTGAAGCTCACCGATCCGCAGTTCGAGGGCCAGACCAAGGCGAAGCTCGGCAATGCCGACGTCAAGGGTGCGGTCCAGAAGGTCGTCAGCGAGGGGATCATCCAGCACCTCGAGGAGAATCCCGCTGACGGGCGGCGCATCGTCGAGAAGAGCCTGACCGCGGCGCGTGCTCGCGAGGCGGCCCGCAAGGCGCGCGACCTGGTCATTCGCAAGGGCGCGCTTGATGGCATGGCCCTTCCCGGCAAGCTGGCCGACTGCCAGGAGCGCGACCCGGCGCGCAGCGAGCTGTACATCGTCGAGGGCGACTCGGCCGGCGGCTCCGCCAAGCAGGGGCGCGATCGGCGCTTCCAGGCGATCCTGCCGCTGCGGGGCAAGCTGCTCAACGTCGAGAAGGCGCGCCTCGACCGCGTCCTGTCGAGCGAGAACATCCGTCCGCTGATCATCGCCCTCGGCGCCGGGATCGGCGACCAGTTCGACATCGCCAAGCTCCGCTACCACCGGATCTGCCTCCTCTCGGACGCCGATGTGGATGGGGCCCATATCAGCACGCTGCTGCTGACCTTCTTCTTCCGGCACATGCCCCAGGTGATCGACAACGGGTACCTGTACCTGTGCCAGCCCCCGCTGTATCGGATCAGCACCGGCAAGGTGACGCGCTATGCCCAGGATGAGAAGAGCCGCGACCTGGCCATCAAGGAGCTGTCGCGCGAGGGCAAGACCAAGAACGTCGGCGTCCAGCGCTTCAAGGGACTTGGCGAGATGAATCCGGACCAGCTGTGGCAGACCACCATGAACCCGGAGACCCGGACCCTTCTGCAGATCCACGTCGAGGATGCCGCAGGCGCCGATGAGGTCTTCAGCACGCTGATGGGCGAGCGCGTCGAACCGCGTCGCGACTTTATCCGCGCCGAGGCCCGCAAGGTTCGCAACCTGGACTTCTAGCAACGAGCATGCGAGAGACTGATGCCTAGCCGACACGTCGCCGATATCCGCCAGGTCGAAGCAAAGACCGGGCGCCAGGTCGAGGAATGGTGCGCCCTGCTCGAGGCAAATGGGGTGGGAGACCGCCGTGACGCCGTCAACTTCCTGCGAGACGGCTACGCGATCAGCCACGCCTTCGCGCTCGCCATCGCGGATCATTGCCTCCGGCGCGCGCGCGCCGATGAAGACGACCCCACCGTCTACTGGGACGAGGATCGCTGGTGAGCTCATTGAAGCGGACCGAGGCCAGCATTGGGACGAGCCGCTCGATCGTCGGGCGAGACGGGCGCCGCTATGCCTTCGCCGATCACCATTGCTTTGCCTGCGGCGGCACGAATCCGATCGGCATGCACCTGGCGATCGAGCTGTCGGCTGGGTCAGCCAGCACGACCTGGACCGCCGGTCCCGATTTCGTCGGCTGGGAGGAGAAGGTCCATGGCGGGATCATTGCCACCCTGCTGGACGAGGTGATGGCCTGGGCACCCTCAAGCTACGACTCGTGGGCGGTCACCGCCGAGATGCGCATTCGCTATCGATCCCCGGCGAACCCCGGTGAGACGCTCGCGGCCCGCGGCTGGGTGACCTCGAAGAAGCGGCGCATCTACGAGGTGAGCGGCGAGGTGCGCGGCGAGGACGGCCGGATGGTAGCCGAGGCGGAAGGTCGCTTCCTGGGGGCGAGCCCGAGCGAGAAGGCCACGCTCAAGG
>JANMPX010000300.1:0-2819 GCA_031370085.1 Chloroflexota bacterium
CCAACGAGGACGCCACGCTCCTCGTGGACACCGATGAAGGGGTCGTCGCCTGCACGCACGCGTGGTGGCGCAGCGACCGTACGCCGGACGAAGACCCCCTGGCCGATGACCCCGACGCCTTGCGCGCAAGTCGGCAGAGGATCCTGGCCGAGGCGGACACCGTGGTCCCCGGGCATGGCGCTCCCTTCGCCACCGGCCGCGGCGGTCCATCCGACCCGGCCAGAAGGTGACGCATGGCCCGTCCGGCGGCGCGGGTGTGGATGTAGGTTTGGCGCGATAGGTGGGAGCGCCGCCCACCCAGCCCCAATACCGAATGCCCCCTGGCTCAGCGGTCGGACGAATCCTGCCTCGTCCGGCCGCTTCGTTTTCCCGGCTCAGTCCACCTAGCCTCAACGATCCCGGCTGGCCGGGGACCATGCGACCCTCGATATCATGCCGAGTGGCCGTGTCCGGCAGCGATGACGACCGCCAGCCTGAGTCCAGGAGGTGCTTGACGATGGCCACCCAGACCGTCCTGCGGGTCGGGAACCTGATGAGCGTTGACCCGGTTGTCGTCGACGCCGACGCACCGGTCCACGAGGTGGAGCTGCTGCTGAAGAGCTATCGCATCAGCGGTGTGCCGGTGGTATCGGGCGGAAGCGTGGTGGGGGTCATCAGCCAGACCGACCTGTTGAATGCGCGCTCGAGCGAGCTGATCGGGTCCAACTGGGATCGCGTGCGGGTTCGGCACCTGATGAGCCGACCTGCGGTCACCGTCCAGCTGGGGACGACCGTGCAGCGTGCCGCGCGGCTGATGCTCGACGAGCACATTCACCGCGTGGTGGTGGTCGACGACGAAGGGGCGCCGGCCGGCGTGCTGACCACGTCGGACCTGCTGCGAGCCCTGCTCCCCGGCGAGGAGGAATAGGCGCTAGCTGGCGGCGCTGATCGCGTCGCCGGCGCCTTCCCTGCGGGGCAGACTGCATCTCACAGTCACCGCGCCTTCATGCGGCCGTCACGGAGCGCTTCTACAATCCGGGCATGTTCTTCAGCTTCGGACACAAGTCCAGGATGCCCGACCCGGCCGACGCGCTCCCCGGCCGCGCCGACCCACTCCCCACGGCCGAGCGCCACTTTGTCAACGGGCAGCCATTGAAGGGGCCCTACCCGGCAGGCTCCGAGATCATCGAGTTCGGCATGGGCTGCTTCTGGGGCGCCGAGAAGGACTTCTGGCAGGTGCCCGGCGTGATCGTCACCGCGGTCGGCTACCAGGGCGGCTTCTCCCCCAACTGCACCTACCAGGAGATCTGCTCAGGTCGCACCGGTCACGCCGAGACGGTCCGCGTGGTCCACGACCCCACCCGCGTTGCCTTCGAGGAGCTGCTCCGGGTGTTCTGGGAGAACCACGACCCGACCCAGGGTTTTCGGCAGGGAAACGACATGGGGACGCAGTATCGGTCTGCCATCTTCACCCACACCGATGCCCAGCTGGCCACGGCCCTGGCCTCGCGCGAGATGTATGCCACCGAGCTCGCGAGGGCCGGGTTTGGATCGATCACCACCGAGATCGGGCCGGCGCCGGAGTTCTACTTCGCCGAGGACTACCACCAGCAGTACCTGGCCAAGAACCCGGCCGGCTATTGCCCCGACCACAGCACGGGCGTCGCCTGCCCCATCGGGCTCGGCGTCAAGCTCGCGCCCCGGTCGAGGCGATGGAGCAGGTCTAGCTACTTCTTCTTCTTGGCCGGTGCGGCCTTCTTCGCGGGCGGCGCAGCCTTCTTGACCGGCTTCGCTTCCTTCTTGTCGTGGTGGCTCACGTCTGATCCTCCGCTAGGTCGTCCGCCGCTCGGTGGCGTGGATCGCTCGGCAGGATGTTAGCCAGGCGGCGACAGGAAGTTCAGCCCTAATCGACGCGCTCCACCACGATCGAGCAGTCGGTCGCCAGGGCGGCAATCGCCCCGACCGCGGCCAGGACCGGCAGCAGCGCTGCCCCGATCAGGCCGATGGTCAGGGGAATCTCGATGAGGGTTCGCCCCTCCTCGTTCTTGATGATCAGGCGGCGGATGTTGCCCTGGTGGATCAGCTCCTTGGTCTTGCCCAGCAGCTCGTCCCCGGTGGTGCGGAATTCCTCGATCCGCGCGGTGGTCTCGGTCGGCATCGGTCTATCTCCTATGCGTTGTTGACTTCAGGATGGTGCAGCGCGAGCCGGCTGTCATCGGCCGAAGGTCACATCGCGGCAGGTCGGCGGCGGTCGCACGTCGCAGGACAAGTTTCATCGCCAAAGTGTGCTGCACCGGTATGCTTCGCGCATGAACGACGAGGACACCGTCCGCGCCACGTTTCACGCGATCAACAACGCGTGGCTGCAGCGGCGGGCGCAGGACATGCGCGAACACCTGCATCCCGACGTGGTGATGGTGCAGCCGGGGTTCGACAGTGCCCTGCGCGGCCGCGAAGCGTGCATCGCCTCATACGCGGAGTTCCGCGAGGGGGCGACGCTGTATGCCTACACGTCCACCGAGCCGACGGTCCAGGTGTGGGCCGATTCAGCGGTGACCTGGCAGCGCTGGACGATGCGCTACGAGTGGGGCGGCCAGGCCTTCGACGAGGCAGGCCACGA
Organism: Chloroflexota bacterium; assembly: GCA_031370085.1. Taxonomy (GTDB): domain Bacteria; phylum Chloroflexota; class Limnocylindria; order QHBO01; family QHBO01; genus CF-167. Next base: position 2,600 of record JANMPX010000300.1, read on the forward strand.
GATCTTCGTCTTCGCCAGGGTCGACGGCAACTGGGTGGCCGTCTGGCGCACCCTCACCGTCGAGTCGCCACCGCGCTAGGGGCGCGGCCGCCCGTAGGAGCTGCGACCAAAGCGCCGCGGGCCCGGGGAGGTCGGGGCCGAAGCGACCGGCCAGCGCCCGATGCGGCCCTGGCTGCGCGCCGGGGATGCCCCGGGGCGCGAACGATGCGGGGCACCGGAG
>JANMPX010000319.1:0-4150 GCA_031370085.1 Chloroflexota bacterium
CCCGATGGTCCCATCGGCCGTTCGCCGGACGAGTACCTTGCGTCACGCTCGCGAGCTTGTCAAGCGTGAATGGGCCAAACCGACCCAAACAGCGAAGGAGCCGCGCCTGCTGTAGACGCGGCTCCCACGCCGGAGGAGGAGACCCGAGGGCGACTCGACGGCGAGCCGCACCTGGTAGGAGATGAACGTCGTTGCGGATACCCGCATCGACAGCGAGGACGCTACCCGGGCTGCGGTAGCGCGACTATGACCCGGTGGTACCAGCCCCGGCTGACTTTTGTGATCAGTCCTCGGGGATCTTGATCCAGCCCTGGCGCATGGCGTACACCACGGCCTGGGTCCGGTCATTGACCGAGAGCTTGCGCAGAATGCTGGACATGTGGTTCTTGACCGTCTGCTCGCTGATGGTCAGCGCATAGGCCACCTGCTTGTTCGTCATCCCCTGCGCGATGTTGTCGAGGATCTCCACCTCGCGCGGCGAGAGCGGCGCGAAGATCGGCTGGGCATCCGAGCCGTAGACGGCCAGCTCGCGGAACTCCTTGAGGACACGGCTGGCGACCGCCGGCTTGCTGAAGACCTTGTCGTTGATCAGGTACTCGCCAGCGCGGACGCGGCGAATGATCGCGATCAGGTCGGTCGGGTCGATGTCCTTCAACACGAAGGCGGCGGCGCCGGCCTTGATGGCGGCGAAGAGGCTGTCCTCGTCATCGGTCGGTGCCAGCACGATGATCCCGGTGTGCGGCAGCTCGCGCTTGACTCGCTGTGTCGTCTCGATCCCGTTGGGCGCAGGCAGCGTCAGATCCATGAGGACCACGTCCGGGCTGGTCTCCTGAATGATCGCCATCGCCTCGCGGCCGGACCCGGCCTCGCCGACGACCTCGATGTCCTTTTCGAGCTCGAGGATGTTGCGCACCCCGCGCCTGAAGAGGGTGTGCCCATCAACGATGACGATGCGGGTGTTGTCGGTGGCGCGTCGGCGCTCCTGGATCTCTTCCACGGTCTCCTCCTTGGCGGTCATGGTAGCCATTAGCGAACCTCCGGGAGACGCAGCAGGATGCGCGTCCCCTCTCCCTGTCGTGATTCGATCATCAGCGACGAGCCCATCAGCTCGGCTCGTTCGCGCATGAATTGCAGCCCGAAGTTGCGGCCGCCCGAGGCGAGCCGCATCACGTCGAAGCCGCGTCCGTTGTCAATGATCACGAGATGCTCTCCCTCGAGGCCAATACGAACCTCGGTTGCCGCCGAGTGCTTGCGCACGTTCTGCAGCGCTTCCTGGACGATGCGCAGGACCGGCGCCTTGGCCTCCCGCGCAATGCGGTCGTCGATCCCCGCCACGGAGACGCTGACCCCGATCTTGTGGCGCGTCGCGAACTCGGCGCCGGTGGCCCCGATCGCTTCCGCCAGGCCGAGGTCGGCGGCTGGCGGACGAAGCGCCGCGATGAACGAGCGGACCTCGTCGAGGCTGTCCCGCAGCATGGTCCGCAGGAACGCCAGCTCGGCATGCGCGGTGCGTGGCGAGTCGTCGATCACCCGGTCGAGGTACTCGACCTGGAAGATCGCGTTGGTGAGCACCTGGGCGGGGCCGTCGTGGACCTCTTCAGCGAGGTGCTGTCGCTCGGCCTCCTGGGCCTGAATGATCTTCCACGACAGTGAGGCCGGCGAGAGGTCGGCATCGGTCAGGGTCGGTTCGGCGGCGTGCGCATCGGCGCTGACGAGATAGGACGACACCAGCTCGAGCTGGCGGGTGGCCACGTCGATACGCTTCAGCTCCGCCTGCAATGCTGCGAGGTCGCGGCCCACGACTTCATGCTGGGCGGTCAGGTGCTCCAGCGATGCGCCGCCGTTCCGGTTGGCGGTCTGCCGCTGGTCAATCCCGGCGCGCAGCTGCAGCCACTCCTCCAACCGGCCCCGGTACTCCTCGCGGTAGCGCTCGGAGATGTCGCGCAGGCGGCGCGCGTCGCGCTGGACGCTGTCGGTCGCCTGGGCGTGGAGTCGATCGAAGTTGGCCGTCGCGGTGACGGCAGCGGTCTTCGGCAAGTGGATCTGCCCCTCGTAGTACTGGGTCGAGCGTGGTACCCGGCCTGTGCCGAATGCTCGCCGGGCGAGGTGCGCCGGGTCAACAGTACTTCGGGCGCCGAAAGTACCAGGTCAGGGGGTCTGAGCCGGAGACAGGACCTCGTAGACGCGGACCCCTGGCGCTTCGAAGGTCGGCTGAGCGGGGAGGAATCCGGGGTGCCTGCCCGCGGCGTCGGTCGCCGCGGCGCCGTCCCACAACCCGAGCGGATCGCGTTTCGCGCCCGGTTGCAGGGTCACCACCACCCAGCGCAGGCGATACGCATCCACGACCTTCTCGATCACCGGGAAGGTGTCGTACGGCGGCGCGACCCCGGGGTTGCCGCTCAGCGCGTACAGGGCCGCCGGGTCGTAGGCCAGGACTCGGTCGGCGCTGGCTCCCTGCTGCTGGAGAAAGTCGGCGGCGAGGGCCAGCTTGCCGCGCGCGTCTGTCCACTGGCTGATGAGCACGCCGGATCCGACAAGGGACAGGGCCGCCGCTCCCAGCAGTCCGGCGACCGCCAGGAAGCGGTGCGTGGCAGCGCGGCGCAGGAACGGCCAGGCGCGACCGATGGCCATGGCGGTCGGGGCCAGGTTGGCGACCGCCAATCCGGCTGCGAAGGGGAGCCAGGCCAGGGCCGAATGGTAGTAGGCCCCCTTGGGGGCGTGGAAGGTGAAGACCGCGCCCATGGCCAGGAACATGACGGCGAAATAGGCCAGGAATGGAGCCAGCTCAGGCCGCCCCCGCTCCCGCCACAGCCCGACGACGAATGGAACCACGAAGATCCCGCCCAGTACCACCGCCGTCCGGCCCACCAGCTCCCCCCAGGCGAAGACCTTTGAGCCGATGATGCTGCCGGCCCCCCAGGCCAGGTACGAGCTCAGCGTCGGGTCATGCGAGATGGAGAACTGCTCGTTGTAGCTGGTGATCCACAGGGTGTGGCCACCCGCGGAAGGCAGGGCCGATCCGAAGACCGCCAGGTCGCGTGCCAGCCACGGGGCGACGACCACCAGGAAGGCGCCGATGGCCACGGCCCCCCAGCCCAGCCGAGCGCGCCGGCCGCCCCAGTTCCGGTGAACGAGCCAGGCGACCAGAGGAGCCATCAGTAGCAGCAGGCCGTCGATCCGCGCCAGCGTCGCCAGCCCGGCGGCGGCCCCGGCCGCTGCCAGCCACGGCCCGGGTCGTTCGGAGCGGGCGGCGCGGGTGGCGCACCAGATGGTCGCGGCTCCCGCGGCCCCGAAGACCGCGAAGCTGTCGACCAGCGGGACCATCACCAGAAGCGGCCCTGCGAGGAGGACGAGGAGCGCCGCGATCCAGGCGTTGAAACGATTGGCCCACAGCTCGCGGCTGATTAGGTAGGTGAACGGGACGAGGGCCGACCCCAGCGCGATCGTCGGCAGCTGGGCGGCCCGCGCGTCGCCCAGGAAGCCGCCGAAGAGCGAGATCGAGCCGGCCGCCAGGATGGAGGTAAGCGGCATCCAGTGACCATTGCTCGCGACCGGCAGGATCGGGTTGGTGGGCAGGCGACCTCCGACCTCCAGGAAGCTCCACAGCACCGGGACGCTGAAGCCGTGCCCGCCGGCCAGCCGTTCGGCCACCAGGCCGTAATAGGCAGGATCGGTGTAGGGCGGATAGTCGATCAGCAGCGCGGCCGCGATTCGCGCGGCCAGGGCGAGCCCGACCAGAGTGAGCAGGTCGCGGCGCATCAGCGTCGCACCCAGATGGCGGCGGTTGAATCGGCGTAGACCCGCTGCCAATGGCTCGACGCGTCGAACCAATCGGCCAGCGGCGTATCGGGTGGGAAGACGGCATAGTCGACCGCATATCGGTCGAAGGGAACCTGTGGATCACCCTCGACACCGATGACCGACACGTACATGCGGAGCAGTTCGTCGCCGTAGACATCGGCCCTGCCATCCATGAAGACCAGCTGCTTTGGTCGGTGCTGACCGATGTAGCCGCCCCACTCGTATCGGTTGAAGATGCGCGTACCCGGCTCGTGCTGGTCCAGCCAGGCGACCGCCTTCGCGGGCAGCACCCGCGCGATTTCCGCCGTCTGGGCGGGTGGGCTGACTCGCACAAGGGCGACGCTGATGC
>JANMPX010000014.1:0-9299 GCA_031370085.1 Chloroflexota bacterium
GTGGGGCGGCCAGGCCTTCGACGAGGGCGGCCACGAGATCTTCGTCTTCGCCAGGGTCGACGGCAACTGGGTGGCCATCTGGCGCACCCTCACCATCGAGCCGCCACCCGGCTAGGGGCGCGGCCGCCCGTAGGAGCTGCGACCAAAGCGTCGCGGCCCAGCGGAGGTCGGGGCCGAAGCGACCGGCCAGCGCCCGATGCTGCCCTGGCTGCGCGCCGGGGATGCCCCGGGGCGCGAACGATGCGGGGCAGCGGAGCGAGGTCGACCAACCGTCCGGCCGCCACCCTGGCCGGTTCGCAGGCGAATCGGCTCGGGGCGAATCGTGCGGTCCGGCTCGAACCCGGCGACCGTTTCAACGGGGATGGCGTGGCCCAACAGCCGCTCGATCTCGCGCAGCATGGGCGCCTCGTCGACGCAGACCAGCGACACGGCAATGCCGTCGACTCCCGCCCGACCGGTGCGCCCGATGCGATGCACGTAGTCGGATGGCACCATCGGCAGCTCGTAGTTGACGACATGCGGCAGCGCGTCGATGTCGAGGCCGCGGGCCGCGACTTCCGTGGCGATCAGCAATGTGACGCGGCCCGCCTTGAAATCGGCCAGCGCGCGGACGCGCTGTGGCTGGCTCTTGTTGCCATGAATGGCGGCGACCGCGATCCCGTCGCGATCGAGCTGCTCGGCCAGCCGGTTGGCGCCGTGCTTCGTGCGGGTGAAGACCAGCGCCTGGTCGATGACGCGCGACCGGACCAGGTGGCTCAGCAGCTCGCGCTTGCGCTCGCGATCGACCGGGTGCACGACCTGCGCCACCAGGTCGGACGGGATATTGCGCGCCGCGACCTGGACCGATGCCGGGCGATCGAGCAGGCCATCCGCCAGGCGGCGAATCTCATCGGAGAAGGTGGCCGAGAAGAGGAGGTTCTGCCGGCGCGCTGGCAGCAGGGCCATGATGCGCCGGATATCGCGGATGAAGCCCATGTCGAGCATCCGATCGGCCTCGTCCAGGACCAGCACCTCGACCTCCGACAGGTTGATCGTCCCCTGTCCGGCATGGTCGAGCAGGCGGCCCGGGGTGGCGACCACGATCTCCGGCCCGTTGCGCAGCGCGCGCACCTGCCCGGGAAAGCCCACGCCGCCGAAGATGGTGGTCGAGCGAATGGGCCGATGCGCCCCGTAGGTGCGGACGCTCTCCTCGACCTGCATCGCCAGCTCGCGGGTCGGGACGAGCACCAGCACCCGAATCACACGGCGACCGTCGTGGCGCGGCGAGGCGTGCAGGCGCTGGAGGATCGGCAGCACGAAGGCGGCCGTCTTGCCGGTCCCGGTCTGTGCGCCGGCCAGCAGGTCGCGGCCAGCGAGCACGAAGGGGATCGACTCGCGCTGCACGGGGGTCGGCTCGGTGTAGCCGGAATCCGCGACAGCGCGGAGCAGTTCGGGGGCAAGCCCCAGTTGAGTGAATGACACGGTGGAATAGCTCCTGATGGGCCCACCCGCATGATGCGGGGCCCGGTCAGGGCGAGGGTGAATCGGGGGATCAGCGGTAAGGACCGGGGCGCAGACCGGTGCGCCCATGGAGCCCGAGGGGAGTCCAGAGCATAGCACATGCCCCTGGCGTGCTCAGCGACGACGTCTCAGCGCGCAAGCGGCAGCGTGAATCGCACCGCGGTGCCGCCCGCCGGCCCGCGGGTCGCCGAGATCTCCCCACCGTGCGCCTCCACAATATTGCGGGCAATGGCCAGGCCCAGCCCGCTTCCCGGTGAGTCGGGTGAGCGGTAGAAACGGTCAAAGATATGCGGGAGCACGTCCGGGTCGATGCCTGGTCCCGTGTCCTGCACCGTCACCGCCACCGTATGCCCAACGCGTTCCGCGCCGATCGCCACCCGCCCGCCCGCGGGGGTGTAGCGCAGCGCGTTGACGAGCACGTTGCCGACCAGGGCACGGATCCGAGTTGCGTCGATCTCCAACGTCGGCAGGTCGTCCGCCGCCGTGGTGTCGATCTGCGCCCCCACCGCATCGGCCTGCACGCGGAAGCCGGCGGCGACCTCGCGCACAAGACGGGCAAGATCAGTCGGCTCCGGGTGCAGCCGGAGCCCGCCGGCCTCGGATTCGGAGAGCGTGCGCAGGTCCTCGACCAGCCGTTCGAGGATGCGGGTCTCGTCGAGGATGGACCTGAGGTGCGCCGTGTCGGCCGGGTACACCCCGTCCAGCAAGCCTTCGAGATTGCCCGCAATGACGGTGAGCGGCGTCCGCAGCTCGTGCGATACGTCTGCCAGGAGGCGGCGCCGCTCCGTCTCCGTCGCCTCGAGGCGACCGCTCATCGCGTTGAAGCCTCGCGCCAGGGCGCGCAGCTCGCGCGGTCCCTGCTCGTGGACCCGCACCGCGTAGTCACCCGATTCGACGCGGGCCGCCGCCTCGATCAGGTCGGCGGCTGGCAGCGCGGACCTCCGGATCCCACGCACGATGCTGCGCCCGACCAGGACGACCACCAGGACGACGAGCGCCCCCGCCAGCAACGTCGAGGGTTGCGTGCCGAGCAACCCGGCCACCAGCCACACGGCGGCCGCTCCGAGCAGCAGCAGGACGAACAGGACAAAGACCATGAATGCGCCGACGCGCCACATGAAGCGGCCGCGCATCCGACGCCAGCCCTCGCCGTCGGTCGGCGGCCACTGCTCTCCCTCTGGCCACCACGGCGGCCGGCGGCCACCCTTCCAGCCGTGTCGCCCTCGCGCGTCACGCATCGGCCAACCGGTAGCCGACACCGTAGACCGTCAGCAGATAGCGCGGCGTGTGCGGATCAGGCTCGATCTTGCGGCGGACATTCTTGACGTGGGCGTCGATCGCCCGCTCGTATGACTCGAAGGCGACCCCGTGGATGGCGTCGAGCAGCTGCGATCTGGTGAAGACGCGTCCCGGGTGGCGGGCGAGCGCAGCGAGCAGCGCGAACTCGGTGCCGGTCAGCTCCACGCGCCGGCCTGCCACCTCTGCGCGCAGGCGCGGGACGTCCACGGTGAGGTCGCCTGCCCGCAGGACCGCATCCACGGCATCACGCTCGTGGCGGCGCAGCACGGCGCGCACGCGGGCTACGAGCTCGCGCGGGCTGAACGGCTTGGTGACGTAATCGTCGGCGCCAAGCTCAAGGCCGATCACCTTGTCGGTTTCGTCCTCGCGCGCGGTGAGGATGATGATCGGAACCGGTGAGTCGCGGCGCAGGGAACGCGTCACATCCAGCCCGTCAAGGACTCAGACCCAGGTCCAGCACGATCAGGTCCGGTTGCTCGCCGCGGGCACGCATCAGTGCCTCGCGGCCGTCCCGAGCGGTGACCACCCGAAAACCGGCCCGCTCGAGGTAGTCGCGGACCAACCGGGCGATCTTGGGCTCGTCGTCGACGACGAGGATGAGCTGCATGGCCGGCATGGTAGACGGGTGGGCGGCCCGCACCGCCCACCCTATCGGTATCGGTCTAGCTGGCCTGGTCAGCCGGCGGCACCTCGCCATGGGCCTGGCGGTGCCATTCGCTCATGTACTCGCGCCGGTCGCCCCAGTGCTTGCCGAGACCGTGCCCGCCCCATCGTCCGCGGCCGAAGGCAGCGCCCACCAGACGCAGCACCAGGAAGAAGCCGAAGATCAGAAACAGGAAGCCGAAGAGGCCAAAGCCTCCCGGATGGCCGATGTAGGACGCCGGGTAGACCAGGACCGCGGTGGCACCCGAGCTGACGGCCCGATTCGCGGCTTCGGCCAGGCCGGCGCTGACGCCGGCGTCGTAGACGTTGATGCCGATGACGGCCGCCAGGCCGGCAGCGGCCAGGACAGCGATCACCCGGATGGTGGTACCCATGATTGTTCGTTGCTCCTCGGTAGGCGGACCGCAGGACGCGGTCTCATGCCAGGAGCGTGGCGGGTGGTTGTGCGCGAACTATGAACGGGCGATGGAGGACCTGGGGCGATCCGTCATGCGGGGCGGATGTTCTGGTTGAGGTGAAAGACGTTGTCGGGGTCGTACTGTCGCTTCAGGGCGGCAAGTCGGTCGTACTTGGCGGGGCCGTAGGCTGCCCGAATTCGATCGATCCCCTCGTCCTCCAGGCTGTTGATGTAGGCGGGTCCGGGCAGGTACGGCGTCATCGTCTCGAAGTAGCGGCGCGCCCCGGCGAGGCGCTCCTCGTCCTCGGCAGCATCCTCCCAGCTTGTCGCCACCAGAAAGTCAAAGCGTGCGCTGCGGCCCGAGTAGGCGCTGTCATCCTCTCCCACCCTCGCGATGGCACCACCCAGCGAGATCAGGTTGCCGGCCCAGCGCGCAGGATCGCCGGGGCTCACGCCGCGAGCGAGAAACGCCTCGATGCCCGCGTCGGGAAAGTCCCACACGAAAGCGCCCTTGTTGTACCGCCGCATGCCATGGCGCTGGCCCGCGTCACTGATGCTCTGCAGCTTGAGATAGTCCAGCGCCTGCTCCTCGACCACGACCGGCTTGGCGGCTGCATACAGCGGGGCGGCGATGCGTCGCCCCTCTGCCAGGTCACCAAGGAATGCCCACGAGATGACCACGACCAGGCGCCCGGGCTCAAGCCCTTCGATCCCCCATTCCGGACGGACCTCGGCCACCGCGGCGCTGGTGAGCATCTCGTCGGGCATCAGGTCGTGATAGTCAAGCAGGGCGCGGAGCGCCGCGGGTCCGTCGTCGCCGTCGAAGAAGAGGTCGCCGGTCGCCACGGTGGGCACCGCCGGGTGCAGCCGGAATTCGAAATTGGTGACGATCCCGAAGTTGCCGCCGCCGCCGCGCAGTCCCCAGAGCAGGTCGGGGTTGCGAGCCTCGCTGGCAACCAGCACCTCGCCGGCGGCGGTCACCACCTCCGCCGACATGAGGTTGTCGCACGCGAGGCCGTAGGCGCGCGCCAGGAACCCATAGCCCCCGCCCAGGGTCAGTCCGCCGACCCCCGTGTGCGATACGGTCCCGGCCGTGGTGGCAAGGCCGAACAGGTGCGTCTCGTGGTCGAGCTGTCCGAGCAGCGCACCGCCCTGGACCCACGCCCGACGGGTATCCGGGTCGACGCGCACCGCGTCCATCGGGGAAAGGTCGATCATCAATCCACCTGCGGTCACGGCGTGGCCAGTCACGCTGTGTCCCCCGCCCCGCACCGCGATCTCGAGCCCCTGGGTGCGCGCGAAGCGCACCGCGGCGACGACATCGGCGGTGCCAGTGCAACGGGCAATCAGCAGCGGATGGCGATCGATCATGCCGTTCCACACCCGCCGCGCCTCGTCGTAGCCGGGATCATCCGATCTCAGCAGCTGCCCGCGGAAGGTGTCGCGCAGCGTGCCAAGCACGTCATCGGCCAATGCCTCTGCGGCAGGCTCGAGCGACACATGCGTGGACCGCGAATCCATCCGGACCTCCTGCCACGATCTGGGGCTCCTGGGGTGGAGCTGAGTTGCCCCGATTCTCGCCGCTGGGCGCCCGGCGGTCCATCCCTTTCGTGCACTACGCTGTGCGGTGCATAGCCTGAGGTGAAGGTGAGATGAAGGGTGACCGCGTGGAAGCCGTGGTGGACACCGGGCAGGGAACGCAGACCTTCCTGATCGAGGCCACGCGAGCCGGGCGCCGGATCGAGGTGACCACCAGTCGCGGCGTTGTCGAGGTGAGCGAGGTGACGCGCGGCGGGACGCCGGTGCGCACCGGCCGCTTCATGTCGAGCCGCCTGATCGCCCTGGTCGAGCATCCGGCGCACGAGGGGCGCGAGTCAGCGGTCGAAGTCTCGACGCGCCGCCGGATCACCAGGATCGGCGAGGACGCCTGACGGATCAACCCTGGTGGCCGGCCCGAACGAGCAGATAGCCGGCCACGGCGCCGATCGCCGCGATGCCGAGTGCCGTGAGCCCGGCCCAGCCCGCCGACGAGATCTCGAACAGCGGTGTCCACATTCCGATCAGGATTGCCCATAGCCAGGGCCGCCGGGCGGAGATCCCGCTGACCAGGGCCGCCACCAGCAACAGCATCGTGGCGGTGATGCCGGTGTCATCCCAGTTGGGCTGCGAATCGACGTAGGCGATCACCAGGCCGATCCCGATCGACATCACTACCAGGAACGCGTCGCGCCGGCCGAGCCAGGCCCTGAGCGGATACATCGGCGCATTCTCGCCCAGATGGCGGTCTCCGCGCGTTCTCAGGATCTTCCCATCCGGGGTGGGCAGGATGAGAGCTCATGGCAGCCATCTCGACCTCCATTCGCACCATGGCCGTGCCCCGCACCTGGCGATTGCGGCCCTTCGACGTCGGCGCCCTGCTCATCGGCAACGGGCTGTTCATCGTCGGCATGTGGTGGCGCCACGGTGGCCTCGGCCAGCTGGGCACGCCCGGCGGCCCATTCACGGCCGCAGGGCAGCTGACCGCGCTGCTCGGGACCTACACCGCGCTGGTCCAGCTGGTGCTCATGTCGCGCAGCCCATGGCTGGAGCAGCTCTTCGGCATGCATCGCCTGGCCGGCTGGCATCGCTGGATCGGCTTCGCCACCCTGTGGCTGCTGCTCGGCCACGGCATTCTGACGACGGTCGGCTACGCGGCCATGGACCACACCTCGGCGCCTGCCGAGCTCTGGACCCTGCTCACGACCTATCCCTACGTCCTCATGGCGACCGCGGGGATGGGCATGTTCATCGCGGTGGGCGTGACCTCGGTGCGCATGGCGCGCCGCAAGCTCGCGTACGAGACATGGCATGGGATCCACCTGTACGCCTATCTGGCCATCGCGCTCGCCACCGCACATCAGCTGGTGGTGGGCAGCGACTTCATGCACGACCCGTTGGCGCGCGTCTACTGGCTGGGCCTGTATGGCCTGACCGCCGCGCTGATGCTCACCTTCCGCTTTGGGCAGCCGATCGTGCTCTCGGCACGCCATCGACTGCGCGTCGCCGAGGTCGTCACCGAGGCGCCGGGCGTCGTATCGGTCTATCTGATGGGACGCGACCTCGAACGCCTGGCGGTCCGCGCCGGTCAGTACTTCGTGTGGCGCTTCCTGACCCGCGACGGCTGGTGGCGCGGCCATCCCTACTCCCTCTCGGCGGCCCCCAACGGGCGCTTCCTGCGCCTCACCGTCAAAGAGGCCGGGGACGACACGGGCCAGCTCCGCCACCTCAAGGTCGGCACCCGGGTCTTCGCCGAGGGACCCTACGGCGTTCTCACCGGCGCTCAGCGCTCACGGCCGCAGGTGCTGATGATCGCGGGCGGGATCGGCATCGCTCCGTTGCGTGCGCTCCTTGAGGAACAGCCCGCCGCCCCGGGCCGCATCACGCTCCTGTATCGGGCGAGGAGCTGGGACGACATCGTCTTCCGCGATGAGATCGACCAGCTGATGCGCGAGCGTGGCGGAGAGGTCCGCTACCTGGTCGGGCGCAGAGGCAGCCGCGAGATGCCCGCTGACCCCCTTGACGCCCGCGGGCTTCGTCGCCTGGTGCCGGACATCGCGCGGCGGGACATCTATCTGTGCGGCTCGAACGAGATGATGGCGGCGGTCGAGCAGAGCCTTCACGTGCTCCGCGTGCCGCGATCGCGCATCCACGCCGAACACTTCAGCTACTGAGCCTGAGGCCGAACTGATGCCAAAACGAGGTGCCATCGTCACGCTGCTGACCGCGGTCGGCGTGGCGCTGCTGATCAACTTCAAGACTCCTTCGCAGCAGGGACTGGGCGGCTTCCGGACGGTCACGGCGGCCGCAGGCGGCCAGCCGAGCACCAGCTCGGGGGCGAGCCCAAGCCCCGGCGCGACCGCCACGTCCACCCCGCAACCGACCCCCAGCACCCAGAACCTCACCGGCCCGGCCATCAACTACTACTTCGGGACCGCGCAGGTGCAGGTCACCGAGGTCAACGGCCAGATCACCTCGGTGGTCGCCCTGCAGCTCCCCAACGAAGGGCAATCGGCGTGGATCTCGCAGCAGGTGGAGCCGATGCTTCGCTCCGAGGTCCTCGCCGCACAGAGCGCGCAGATCAACCTGATCTCCGGGGCCACCTATACCAGCCAGGCCTACGCCCAGTCGCTGCAGGGCGCGCTCGACCAGGCCAAAGCATGACGATCGCGGGCGGCCTGCTCCGCGTCGAGCAGATCATGGGCACCGCCATCGGCATTGACCTGCGGGACCGGTCGGTGCCCGCCGAAGCTGCCGAGGCGGCCTTCGCCTCCCTTCGCTGCGCGGATGCCCGCTTCAGCACCTACCGGGCCGACAGCGAGGTGAGCCGCTTCGGCCGGGGCGAGCTGACGCTGGCCGCCTGCAGCCTGGAGCTGCGACAGGTGCTGGCGCTGGCAGAGCAGGTCCGCGCCGACAGCGGTGGCCATTTCGATGTCCGCCGCCATCGGACTGACGGTGGCCTCGACCCGTCCGGTGTGGTGAAGGGCTGGGCGGTCGAAGAGGCAGCGTGGATTCTGGATGCGGCTGGGGGGCGGAACTACGCGATCAACGCTGGCGGCGACATCCTGGTGCGCGGCGAGCCCGAGCCTGGCGAGCCCTGGCGGATCGGGATCCGCCATCCGCTGCAGGCCGATGCGGTGGCGCGGGTGATCGAGCTGCGGACCGGTGCGGTGGCCACCTCAGGCGCGTACGAGCGCGGGGAGCACATCACCGATCCACTCTCCGGCGCGCCGCCCACGGACTGGCTCAGCATGACGGTGGTCGGGCCCAGCCTGACCTACGCCGACGCGTACGCCACCGCGGCATTCGCGATGGGCCGATCCGGGCTGGGCTGGGTCGCATCGCACCCCGGCTACCGCGCCTTCGGCATGACCGCCCACGACGTGCAATGGCTCGACGTATAGACTCGCGACATAGGCAAATGAGAGGGACACCTAATGTTCTGGGATCGACACAACGACGTTGGGGCGTGGTGGCCGATGGGCATCGGCATGGTCATCTGGATCGTCATCATCGGCGTCGCGGTCTGGCTGGTGGTCCGCGCGCTGGGTCGCGGTGCCACAGGCTCGGGCGAGTCAGCGGAGAGCCTGCTGCGACACAGATACGCCTCCGGCGAGATCGACGAAGAGGAGTACGCCAAGCGGCTCGAGGTTCTGCGTCGCAAGTAGCCAGGAAGTCCGGGGCATCCCCGGCAGCCCGCGGGATAGCGCTCCCGCGGGCTTTCTGTTACCGTGGCTAGCACATCGCCCCCCTGTGGGGCTCAAGACATCCGCGGCATCGACGTTCACTCCTCCTCACGGCTTTCGGCGAGACAGGATCGCTGAGGCCGCACGAGAAGGAGTTTTTCTTTGTACGCATCCACCTATACCGATAAGACCCTGACCTGCGTCGACTGCACCCAGCC
>JANMPX010000023.1:0-21647 GCA_031370085.1 Chloroflexota bacterium
CCGCGATCCCCGAGGGAATCCCTCGGAGCTCGCGGCCGTCGCATCGACATGGAGCGCCGCCAGACAAGGAGTCAGTCGTGCTCGGGTACATCATCCGTCGTGTGCTGTGGATCATTCCCGTGCTCATCGTGGTGTCGATGATGACCTTCGGCCTGATGCACGCGGCGCCCGGCGGCCCGTGGGCTCGCGAGAAGAAGCTGCCGGCTAGCACCGTGGCGCTCCTGAACGCCAAGTTCGGCCTCGATCAGCCCTGGCCGATCCAGTACCTGACCTGGGTCGGCAAGATGGTAACCGGTGACCTGGGGCCTTCGTACAAGTACATCAACCGCTCGGTGAACCAGATCGTGGCTCAGGGGATCGGCACCACGGCTCACCTGGGGATCATGGCCTTCCTGCTGGCCGTCCTGGTCGGCATCCCGCTGGGGGTGATCGCGGCGTTACGCCATAACGGCTGGGCCGACTACGTGGCCACCTTCATCTCGATCATCGGCATCGCGACGCCGAGCTTCGTGGCCGCAATCCTGCTGCTCGTCTTCTTCAGCGTCACCCTGCGCTGGTTCCCGACGCACGGCTGGGAGGGATGGGCGGAGCCCGGCACCATGGTGCTGCCGACCGTGGCACTGGCCCTCTTCCCGATCGCCCAGATCGCGCGCTTCACCCGGGCCAGCATGCTCGAGGTGACGCGCAAGGACTACATCCGCACCGCCCAGAGCAAGGGCCTGAAGGAGCGGACGATCGTGGTCATCCACATGATCCGCAACGCACTCATCCCGGTGGTGACCATCCTCGGCCCGCTGCTTGCCTTCCTGATCACCGGTTCGTTCATCATCGAGACGATCTTCAGCATCCCGGGGATCGGGCGCTACTACGTGACCAGCATCACCCAGCGTGACTACGGGGTGATCATGGCCATGACCATGCTGTACGCTGCGGCGATCGCGGTGCTGAACCTGGTGGTCGACGTCCTGTACGCGTACATCGACCCGCGGATCCGCTACAGCTAGGAGGCGTCGAGCACCGATGGCGAACCGCAGCGAAGCCCTCCCGGGGGTCGCAGTCCTGCCCCGCAAGAGCGCGAGCCTGTGGGGCGATGCCTGGCGACGGCTGATCCGCAACCGGCTGGCGGTGGTCGGCGGCGTGATCGTGGTCTCGTTCCTGTTGCTGGCAGTGCTCGGTCCGTTCATCGCCCCATTCCCGTACCAGGAACAACATCTCAAGGACATCCTGGCCAACGGCAACCGCCCGATCGGCCCGTTCCACCCACCCTACCTGCTCGGCACCGATAACCTCGGGCGTGACCTGCTGAGCCGCCTGATGGACGGCGCCCAGATCAGCATGACGGTGGCGATGGTGGTGCAGGTGGTGGTGATCTTCATCGGTCTGCCGATCGGCGCCGCCGCCGCCTGGTTCGGTGGACGCATCGACACCTACCTGATGCGTTTCACCGACGTGATGTACGCCTTCCCGGACCTGCTCTTCATCATCCTGCTGAGCGTCACGCTGCGGGAGACGGTGCTCGGCAAGGCGATGAACGGGTTGCTGCTGGTTTTCGTGGCGATCGGCCTCACCAACTGGGTCGGCATGGCGCGCCTGGTGCGCGGGCAGCTGCTGAGCCTCAAGGAGACCGAGTTTGTCGAGGCCGCACGCGCCATCGGCGTCAGCGACTTCAAGATCGTGACCCGCCACCTGCTTCCAAACGCGCTGGGGCCGATGATCGTGTCCATCACCCTCGGGATTCCCGGAGCGATCCTTGCCGAAGCCACGCTCGCCTTCATCGGCATCGGGGCGCAGGCGCCGCGCGCCAGCTGGGGGAGCCTGATCGCGGCCGGCCAGGGCTACCTCCGTTCGAACGTGCACCTGGTCCTCTTCCCCGCCGTCACGATCGGACTTGCCCTGCTCAGCTACACCTTCCTTGGCGACGGGCTGCGCGATGCGCTCGACCCGAAGCTGAAGGGGAAGCAGTAAGTTGACCGCCTCAGACGAACCGAACCGGGGCGCGGGCAACCCGGCCTTCACCGAGCTGCCCGCCGACGTCACGATCGAGACCGAGGAGGGACGCCGCCTCGCGGAGCAGCTGGGTGACAATCGACGTCACGCGCGCAAGCTGCTCGAGGTCCGAAACCTGTCGACCCACTTCTTCACGCGCGAGGGCGTCGTCCATGCCGTCGACGACGTGAGCTTCGATCTCGACTACGGCGAGACGCTCGGGCTCGTTGGCGAGTCGGGCTGCGGCAAGACCGTGACTGCCCTGTCGCTCACCCGCCTGGTCGCGAATCCGCCGGGACGGATCGTCAGCGGCGAGATCATCCTCGACGGGATCGACGTGCTGAAGCTGTCGAACGAGGAGATGCGCCTCCTGCGGGGAAAGAAGATCGGCTTCATCTTCCAGGACCCGATGACCAGCCTGAACCCGACCTTGACGATCGGCTACCAGATCGCCGAGTCCGCCCGAGTCCACATGGGGCTCTCCCGCAAGGGCGCCGACGACCGTGCCGTCGAGCTGCTCAGCAAGGTGGGGATTCCCCGTTCGCGCGAGCGGCTGGGCGACTACCCGCACCAGTTCAGCGGCGGCATGCGTCAGCGCGTGATGATCGCCATCGCCCTGGCCTGCGACCCGATGCTGCTGCTCGCCGACGAGCCGACCACCGCGCTGGACGTGACCATCCAGGCGCAGATCCTCGATCTGATTCGCTCCTTGTCCGAGGAGTTCGGGACTGCCGTCATCCTGATCACCCACGACCTGGGAATCGCCGCGGGAATGTGCAACCGGATCAATGTCATGTACGCGGGGCGCATCGTGGAGACAGGCATGGTCGACGACATCTTTGAAACGCCCAAGATGCCCTACGCCTGGGGCCTGCTCGATTCCCTGCCGCGCATGGACGAGGCGAAGGGGGAGCGCCTGCGGACGATCGAGGGCCTGCCACCGGACCTCATCAACCCCGGCCCCGAATGCCGCTTCTCGCCGCGCTGCAAGTATGTGCGGGATCAATGTCGCGCCGTGGAGCCCGAGATGACCGCGCGCGATGGCGAGGGACACCTGGCTCGCTGCTGGGGCACTGAACCAGGAGGCTGGATCCAGTGACCATTGCCGCCGCGAACGCACCGAACCTGGTGGAGGTCGACCATCTCAAGGTCCACTTCCCGATCCTGACCGGCATCTTCCAGACCGAATCGGGCCGGGTTCGGGCGGTCGATGACATCACCTTCGAGATCCGCAAGGGGGAGACGTTCGGCCTGGTGGGCGAGTCCGGCTGCGGCAAGAGCACCACCGGACGGGCCGTGATCCGTCTGCGCAACCCGACCGAGGGGACGGTTCGGTTCGACGGCCGCGACCTCATGGAGCTCAAGCGCGACGAGCTGCGCAAGATGCGGCGACGGATGCAGATCATCTTCCAGGACCCGTACAGCAGTCTCAACCCGCGCATGACGGTCGGCTCGATCATCAGCGAGCCGCTCGAGACGCACAACCTGTTCCCCGGCAAGCAGCGTGCCGACCGGGTCCGCGACCTGCTGGCCCTGGTCGGGCTGAACCCGAACTACACCAACCGCTACCCACACGAGTTCAGCGGCGGCCAGCGGCAGCGGATCGGCGTTGCGCGCTCATTGGCGGTCGAGCCGGAGTTCATCGTCTGCGACGAGCCGATCAGCGCGCTGGACGTCTCGATCCAGGCGCAGGTGCTCAACCTCCTGGTGGAGCTGCGCGAGAAGTTCGGGCTCACCTACCTGTTCATCGCCCACGACCTGTCGGTGGTGCGCCACATCAGCGACCGGGTCGGCGTCATGTACCTCGGCAAGCTGGTCGAGCTCGGGCCGCCCGATGCCATCTACAACACCCCGGCTCACCCGTACACGCGTGCGCTTCTGTCGGCGGTACCGATTCCAGATCCCAAGGCGGAGCGCCGCCGCAAGCGCGTGATCCTGACCGGTGACGTCCCATCCCCGGCCAACCCGCCGGACGGCTGCCGCTTCCATACCCGCTGCTGGCTGTACGAGCGGCTTGGCCGCCCCGAGCAGTGCCGGACCGTTGACCCGGAGCTCAGGACGATCGCGTCCGACCATCGTGCCGCCTGTCACTTCGCGGAGGAGGCCCTGAAGAGCGATGTCGGGGTGGTGTCGACCGAAGAGCACGTTCGCCGTGGAACGCCGGAGTCGGCTACGTCCGGCTTGACCCCGGGCGCCGGCGGCTCATCCCACGAGGGCGCTGCCTAGCGCCTGCAGATGCCAAATGACGCGCTCGGGCGAGCACGGCACTGGTAAGGTTAGGACCGCATGCGCGGCCATTCGGCGGCGCTCGGTCAGTTGGTACCGAAGAAAGAGCGAGGGTTACCGAATGCGGAGATGGAGATCGTTCTCCTCGTTGATGGCGCTCGGCCTCGTGCTCGCCGCCTGCAGTGGCGGTAGTCCGAGCGCGCAGCCATCGGGCAGTGCTCCAGCAGTGAGCACGGGTCCATTTACAGCCATGAGCTATCCCGAAGCGGGTCCGGCGGACTGCGCCTACGGTGGCGAATTCACCCAGATCAAGGCCGTCGATGCGCTCACGGTCGAGTTCGACCTGTGCCACCCCGATCCGGCCTTCCTGGCGAAGATTGCCCTGACGTCCAACGACATCCAGGACAGCGACTATCTGGCCGCCAAGATGGTCAATCACCTGATCCTGGCCAAGCCGAACGGCACCGGCCCGTACAAGTTCGACGAGTACGTCCGCGGCGACCACATCACGCTGTCGCGCAATGACAGCTACTGGGGCGAGAAGGCCAAGACGGCCCAGGTCATCTTCCAGTGGAACTCCGAGTCCGCTGCGCGCCTGTTGGCCCTCCAGGCCGGCACCGTGGATGGCATCGACAATCCCGGTCCGGATGACTTCGCGACCATCTCGGCTGACTCCACGCTGCAGCTGAAGAACCGGCCGGCCCTCAACGTGATGTACGTGGGCATGACCAACACCTTCAAGCCGTTCGCCAACCTCAAGGTCCGCCAGGCGCTGGCCCAGGGCATCGACCGGAAGCGGATCATCGACAACTTCTACCCCAAGGGCTCGACCGTAGCGGACTTCTTCACCCCCTGCGAAATCACCTTTGGCTGCGAGGGGACGAAGTGGTACGACTACAACAAGGTCGCCGCCAAGGCGTTGTTGGACCAGGGTCTGGCCGAGGAAGGCCTGCCAACCGGCGGCTTCGCGACCAAGATCTTCTACCGCGACGTGGTCCGCGGCTACCTGCCTGACCCCAACGTGGTGGCCCAGGAGCTGAAGGCTCAGCTCAAGGCGAACCTGAACATCGATGCCACCATCGAGGTCCAGGAGTCGGGAACCTTCATTGACAACTCGTCGGCTGGACTGCTCGACGGCCTCTACCTGCTTGGCTGGGGCGCCGACTATCCTGATCCGACGAACTTCCTTGACTACCACTTCAACAACCCGGGCAACAAGCAGTTCGGCGCCATCGACGCCAAGGTCACTGCTCCGTTGACGACCGCTTCCCAGACGCTGAATGCCGACGCCCGGAAGGCAGCCTATGCAGAGGCCAACAACGCGATTCGTGACTTCGTTCCGATGATCCCGATCGCGCACGGCGCCTCGGCGACCGCGTGGAAGGCCGACGTGGTCGGCGCCCACTCCTCACCGCTGACCGACGAGGTCATGGCCGTCGTTGACCCGGCCGGGCGCTCGCCACTGGTCTTCATGCAGAACGCCTACCCGATCTCGCTCTACTGTGGAGATGAGACCGACGGCGAGACGATCAGGGTCTGCGGACAGATCTTCGAGACGCTGTACACGTTCAAGGTGGGCACGGCCGAGGTAACTCCCGCCCTCGCCGAGACGTGTGATGCGAACACGGACGGAACCGTGTGGACCTGCAAGCTTCACGCCGGCGTGAAGTTCCACAACGGAGCCGCCCTTGACGCCAACGACGTGGTGCAGACCTTCGCCGTCCAGTGGGACGCGAAGAACCCGCTCCACATCGGCCGCACCGGAGCCTTCGAGTATTGGGGCGGCCTATTCGGCGCCTACCTGAACGCACCACCCCCGAAGCCTTAGCCCTCCACCCAGCGTAGCGCGCTGATGGGCGCCGCCTCCGGGCGGCGCCCTTCACGTTCCCCAGCTCCAGAGCTAGCGGGTACACTCCGCCGATGCTGCGCTTCATCCTGCGCCGCCTGCTCCTGACGATCCCGGTCCTGTTCGGCATCGTGTTCGTCGTGTTCGCGCTGGCGCGCCTGCTGCCCGGCGACCCGTGCGTTGCCGCCCTGCAGGAACGGGCGACACCAGAGAAATGCGCCATCTTCAACGCGCGCTACGGGCTCGACCAGCCGATCCCGATCCAGTTCGGGATCTACCTCGCCGACCTGAGTCACGGCGACCTGGGCCAGTCGATCAGCCAGGGTCGACCGGTCGCCGAGATGATCGTCGAACGGCTGCCGGTGACCATCGAGCTCACTTTCGTGGCGCTGACCCTGGCAACCATCCTCGGCATCGTGCTCGGCGTGATATCGGCCTCGCGGCGGAACTCCGCCGCTGACGTGGCGACCATGGTTGGCGCCAACATCGGCATCTCGACACCGGTCTTCGTGCTCGGCCTGCTCCTCATCTTCCTGTTCGCCGTCGTCTTCAAGAACTCGCCGCTGGCGCTGCCTCCCGGCGGGCGCCTGACCGCTGGCGTCACGATCCGTCCGCTGACCGAGAGCTGGGGGATGACCGACCTGCAGGGTCCGCTGCGACCGGTGATCGACTTCGTGTCGAACATGTACCTGATCAACAGCCTGATCACCGGCCAATGGGGGGTCTTCGGCGACGCGTTCCGTCACCTGCTGCTGCCGGCTGTCGCGCTGGCCACGATCCCGTTGGCCATCATCGCCCGCATGACGCGCTCGAGCCTGCTCGACGTGCTCGGTCAGGACTACATCCGGACCGCCCGTGCCAAGGGGTTGGAGGAGACTCGGGTGGTGCTGCGCCACGGCCTGCGCAACGCCATCCTGCCGGTGGTGACCGTGGTAGGCCTGTCGCTTGGCGGGCTGCTGGCCGGCGCCGTGCTGACGGAGTCGACCTTCGGCCTGACCGGCATCGGTCGCACCATCACCGACGCGATCCTCGGGCGCGACTATGCGGTGGTCCAGGGCGTCACCCTGGTGACCGCCTTTCTGTACGTGACCGTCAACCTGCTGGTGGACATCAGCTACGCGTTCCTGGATCCGCGGATCCGGCTGCAATGAGCGCGCCCTCGGCCACCGTGGGATTGCCCGGCGTCGAGGAGCCGATCACCGCACGCCCGGCCAACCTGTGGCGCGATACGTTGCGCAACATCGTGTCGCAGCGTTCCGCCCAGGTCGGGCTGGCGCTGCTGAGCCTGCTGATCTTCGTGGCGGTGGCCGCGCCGCTGCTGGCGACCCACGATCCGCAATCGACGATCGGCATCGACGAGGGCTTGAAGGCCAATGAGCGCGGCCCGTGCATCCACCTGCTCGGCTGCCCGGCCGACCGGCCGCAGCACCTGCTGGGGATCGACCGCAACGGGCGCGATGTCTATAGCCGCGTGCTGTACGGGTCGCGCATCTCGCTGCAGGTCGGGTTCGTGACACAGGGATTCGCCATCCTGATCGGGACCCTGCTCGGGGCGATCGCGGGCTATGCCGCTGGCTGGTGGGACAACATCATCATGCGCCTGATGGACGTGCTGCTCGCCTTCCCGTCGCTGATCCTGGCGATTGCGATCGTCACCATCCTGAAGCCCGGCCTGCTCAACGCGCAGCTGGCGATCGGGATCGTGGCCATCCCGATCTACGCCCGGGTGATGCGCGCCTCGGTGCTGTCGATCAAGGAGCGCGACTTCGTGGTAGCGTCGCAGGCGCTCGGCGAGTCGACGCGCGGCATCCTGCTGCGCCGGATCCTGCCCAACGCCCTGACGCCGCTCATCGTGCAGGGAACGCTGGGGATCGCCGGCGCCATCCTGGACGTGGCAGCCCTGTCCTACCTGGGGCTCGGGGCAGAGCCGTCGATCGCGGAGTGGGGCAACATGATCGGCCTCGAGCGCAACCAGCTGTTCAGCGCCCCGCACCTGATCATCGTGCCCGGGGTGGCTATTTCAATCACCGTGCTCGCCTTCAACCTGCTGGGTGACGGGCTGCGCGACGCGCTTGATCCGAGATTGAACCGATGACCATCGCGGAGATTGAGCCGGCGCGCCGGCGGTTTGGGCAGGTCGGTGAGCGGCTGCTCGACGTGCGAGGCCTGCGCACCAGCTTCGCGACCAGCGACGGGGTAGTGCGGGCCGTCGATGGCGTCGACTTCCATGTCGACCGCGGCGAGATCCTGGGACTGGTGGGTGAATCGGGCTGTGGCAAGAGCGTGACCAGCCTGTCGCTGATGGGCCTGGTCGCCAAGCCCGGCCAGGTCGAGGCGGGCGAGGTGATCTTCGACGGGCGCAATCTGCTCACGCTCTCGCGCCGGGAGCTCCGGGAGCTGCGCGGCGACCGGATCAGCATGATCTTCCAGCAGCCGACCAGCTCCCTCAACCCGGTCTACGACGTGGGGCGCCAGATCGGCGAGGTTCTCGAGCTGCACCGCAACATGAAGCGCAAGGCAGCCCGTGGCCGCGCCGCCGAGCTGCTGCGCATGGTCGGCATTCCCGACCCGCTGCGCCGCCTCGAATCGTTCCCGCACGAGCTGTCGGGCGGGATGGCCCAGCGGGTGATGATCGCCATGGCCCTCGCCTGCGAGCCGGAGCTGTTGATCGCCGACGAGCCGACCACTGCGCTCGACGTCACCATCCAGGCGCAGATCCTCGACCTGATGCGCGCGCTCCAGCGTGAGATGGGGACCGCCATCATCCTGATCACCCACGACCTGGGCGTCGTCGCCGAGATGTGCGACCGCGTGGCGGTGATGTACGCCGGGGAGATCGTGGAGCAGACCGACGTCCGCTCGCTCTTCAACTCGCCAAAGCACCCGTACACCCAGGGCTTGATCGGCTCGGTTCCGATCCTGGGCGTGACCAAGGAAGAGCTGGCCACCATCCCCGGGAACGTCCCAAACCTGATCGACCTGCCACCCGCCTGCCGATTCGCCCCGCGCTGCGTGGCGCGCGTCGAGCAGCACGTCCCGCATTGCGAGGAGCTGCACCCGGAGCTGCGTGAGGCGAGCGAGGGATCCACCGGCCACCTGGTGCGCTGCTGGATCTACCACCAGCCGGAGGCGAGCTCGTGACGATGACCGCACCAGGCCACGGCCACCCGCTGGTGCGTGTCGAGCACCTCGCCAAGTTCTTCCCGATCACCGGCGGCGTGCTGCAGCGCAAGGTCGGCGAGGTGAAGGCGGTGGATGACGTCAGCTTCACCATCAATCGCGGCGAGACGCTGGGGCTGGTGGGGGAGTCGGGCTGCGGCAAGACCACCGTCGGGCGGCTGCTGCTGCGCCTGATCGAGCCGACCGAGGGACGGATCGTCTTCGGCGGCGGCGACGGGGTCGACATCACGCGGCTGCACGGGGCCGATCTGCGGCCATTCAGGCGTCGAATGCAGATCATCTTCCAGGATCCCTACGCCTCGCTCGACCCGCGCTCCCCGATCGGCAGCTCGATCGGGGACGGGCTGCGCATCCACGGCGTCGGAACCCCCAAGGAGCGCACCGAGAAGGTGGCGCGCATGATGGAGCTCGTCGGGCTGGCCCCGTACCACACGCGTCGCTATCCACACGAATTCAGCGGCGGGCAACGACAGCGCATCGGCATCGCGCGGGCGCTCGTGCTCGAGCCTGACCTGCTGGTCTGCGACGAGCCGGTCAGCGCCCTCGATGTCTCGATCCAGGCCCAGGTGCTCAATCTGCTGCGCTCGCTGCAGCGTGACCTCGGGCTGGCCTACCTGTTCGTCGCCCACAACATGGGCGTCGTCGAACACATCAGCGATCGCGTGGCGGTCATGTACCTTGGCGCCATCGCCGAGCTGGCGGGATCGGAGGAGATCTATCGCCAGCCGATGCACCCGTACACCATTGCGCTCCTGTCAGCGGTCCCGGTTGCGGACCCCGAGGAACGAACACGCCGGCGGCGGATCATCCTGATGGGCGATGTTCCCTCGCCGGTCAACCCGCCGACCGGCTGTCGTTTCCACACCCGCTGCTGGCTGCGTCAGCAGCTCGGCAACCCCGAGCGATGCGCCACCGAGCGTCCCGTTCTCCGCGAACTGCGTCCCGCCCAGCAGGTGGCCTGTCACTTCGCCGAAGAGCTGGCCGAGCCGACCCGCCGCGAGCAGCTGATCCGTATCGCGGCCCGGAGCAGCTCGGCGCAGGCGGGCGGCGGGGAGATGGGCGCTCCCGCCGAGCGTCCCGCTGGCCCCGATCCGTCGGCTGTGCCCGTGCCGGTCGGGCGCCCCGGCGGTGACGGCTTGCCGCAGTAGCATTCCAGCGTGGAATACCGGATCGCCCTTGCCCAGCTGACCCCGCGGCTGGGAGAGGTTGACGCCAACCTTGAGCTGGCGCGCGGCTGGCTCCAACGGGCCGCCCGCGAAGGAGCGCAGCTCACCGCCTTTCCCGAGCTGGCGCTCACCGGCTACCTGCTCTCCGACCTGGTTCCCGAGGTCGCCATGCGCGCGGACGATCCGCGCCTGGCGGCGCTCAGTCGCGGGGTGCCCGGCATGCTGGTGGCCATCGGCTTCGTGGAGGAGACCGATGCGCTTCGCTTCTGCAACAGCGCGGCTCTGCTGCGCGACGGCCAGCTGATCGGGGTGCATCGCAAGGTCTACCTGCCGACCTATGGCATGTTCGACGAGGGGCGCTTCACGCGCGGCGGAGACAGGATCCGCAGCGAGCCGGTGGGGGAGCCACTCGGGCGGATCGGCCTCTCGATCTGCGAGGACTTCTGGCATGCCAGCCTGCCAATGCTGCAGGCGCATGACGGCGCTGGACTGCTGGTGAACCTGGCCGCCGGCCCTGCCCGTGCGCCGGGCAGCTCTGCGGGGCTGGCCGCCATCGCCGGCTGGCACAAGATGCAGGACACCTATGCGCTGCTCGGCACGGTGGCGATCGCCTTCTGCAACCGGGTCGGCAACGAGGAGGGGCTCACCTTCTGGGGCGGCTCACGGCTGCTGGCGGCCGACGGCTCGACCATCGCCCAGGCGCCGCTCTACGAGGAGGCGCTGCTGGTCGGGGCCATCGAGACCGACGACCTGCGGATGCAGCGTTACAGCCTGCCGCTGCTCGCCGACGAGCGCCTCGAGCTGGTCCGCCGCGAGCTGGACCGGATCATCGCCGAGCGCGCCGGCCTGCCCGACCCGATCCCGGAGGCCCAGGCATGAGCGAGGAGCGGGCACCGCTGCCGGAGATCGATGCCGAGCAGGTGATCGACATCGTCGTGGCCTTCATCCGCTCGCAGCTGGCGCAGACCGGCTTCGAGCGGCTGGTGGTGGGGCTCTCCGGCGGAGTCGATTCGGCGACGGTTGCCCATCTCGCCACGCGCGCCGTGGGCGCGGACAACGTGCTCGCCCTGCTGATGCCGTACCGCACGTCGTCGCCGGAGTCGGAGAGCGATGCGCTCCGCGTGGTGGAGGCGCTGGGGTGTCAGAGCGAGCGGGTCGACATCACGCCGATGGTCGAGCCGATGCTGAGCCTGATCGGCAACGGCGACGACCTCGCCAGCCGGGTGCGCCGCGGCAACGTGCTCGCCCGCCAGCGAATGATCGTGTTGTATGACCGATCGGCCGCCTTCCGGGCCCTGGTGGGGGGGACCAGCAACAAGACCGAGGCGCTGCTCGGCTACGGCACCCTGTACGGCGACATGGCGGCCGCCATGTCGCCGATCGGCGACCTGTACAAGAGCCAGCTGCGCAGCGTGGCGGCCGCTCTCGGCGTGCCGGGCCAGATCCTGGTCAAGCCGCCCAGCGCCGACCTGTGGCCCGGCCAGACCGACGAGGGTGAGCTGGGAGCCACCTATGACGATCTGGACCGAGTCCTCTTCGCGCTGGTCGACCGGCGCTGGACGGCGGAGCGCTGCGCGGCGGCCGGGCTGGATCCGAAGCTGGTTGCGTGGGTCGCCGAGCGCGTGGCGCGCAACGAGTTCAAGCGGCAGCTGCCGCCGGTCGCCAAGTTGAGCCTGCGCACGCCCGGCATCGACCATCTCTATCCGCGACGCCGCCCCGGTTCGCGGCGGGGGAGCTGAGCCGGGCAGTGGCTGGTCGTCTGCTGATCGTCGGGACCCCCATCGGCAACCTGGGCGACCTGACGCCCCGCGCCTCCGATGCCCTGCGCACGGCAACGCTGGTGGTCGCCGAGGACACCCGGCTGGCGCAGCGCCTGCTCGGGCACCTGGGGGTACGGCGCCCCACCAGCGCCTTCAACGATCACAACGCGGCGGAGCGCCTGCCCGCCCTGCTGGCGCGGCTGGCTGCGGGTGAGACGCTGGCGCTGACCACCGACGCGGGCATGCCCGGCGTTTCCGATCCCGGCGCGCGCCTGGTGGCCGCGGCTCGGACCGCGGGAGCATCCGTCGAGGTGCTGCCGGGGCCATCGGCGGTCACCGCAGCCCTCGCTGTCTCGGGCGTCGAGGCGGTCGGCTTCGTCTTCGGCGGGTTCTTGCCCGCTCGACCGGCGGCGGTTCGGTGGGCGGCGCTGGAGCGGCTGCTGGCCGCTGGCGGCGCAACCAGGCTGCCTCTGATCCTGTTCGAGGCGCCTCACCGCGTTGCGGCCCTGCTGGCGGCGCTGGAAGCAGCGGTGCCAGAGGCGCGGGTAGCTGTCTGCCGGGAGCTGACCAAGCTCCACGAGCAGGTCGTGGTCGGGACCGTCGCCGAGGTGGCTGCGGCCCTTGGCGCGCCCCGCGGCGAGTTCACGCTGGTGATCTCCGATCTGCCCGAGCGGGACCAGGCCGCCGCGGGCGCGGTCGACGTCGAAGCGCTGGTCGAGGCAGCCGGCCGGGAGGGCCTGTCCGATCGGTCGATCGTCGAGCTGCTGCGGGGTGCCGGCCTCGGTCGCCGGGAGGCCTATCGGCTGGTGGGCCGGACGAACCCGGGCGAGGATAAGGGAAGCGTAAGCAGCCGATAAGGCCGCCTCCCTAGCCTGATCTCCAACGGCCACCGCCTCGCCCGGCGCGCCGCACGCCCTGATCGGGCAACAAGGAGTGTTCGGCAATGAACAAGGTGTTTCTGGTGGGACGGCTGACGCGTGACCCGGAGCTGCGGACCCTGCCCTCGGGCAAGCCGGTGGCCAACTTCGTGGTCGCCACGAATGAGTTCCGGGGCAACGGGGCCAGCGAGCGGACCGAGTACCACAACCTGGTCGCCTGGGACCGGCTGGCCGAGATCTGCGGCCAGTTCCTTTCCAAGGGCCAGCTGGTCGACATCGAGGGCCGGCTGCAGACCCGCCAGTGGGATGACGACGGTGGCATGCGCCACTGGAAGACCGAGATCGTGATCGGCAACCTGGAGATGCTGTCGGGGCGCGGCAAGAAGGAGTACGCCAAGGAGGCCCAGGCGGTGGCGGCGACCGGTGGCGATGGGCTGCCGCTGGCCATCCTCAGCGAGCCCAACGGTGCCGCCGAGGAAGCCCTCGTCGCGATGTAGAAAGCCTGAGGAGAGCCGGTTCGCCGGCTCTCAGCTCACCGCTTTCTTCACGAGCGCGCCAATCCTTGCCTCGTCGGCGGCGGTCAGCTCTTTCAGAGCGAAGGAGGTTGGCCACATGGCGCCTTCGTCCAGGTTCGCCTCGTCACTGAAGCCGAACGTGGCGTACCTCGACTTGAACTTGTCCGCGCTCTGGAAGAAACAGACGACCTTGCCGCCCCTGGCGTAGGCGGGCATCCCGTACCAGGTCTTCGGCGAGAAGTCCGGCGCGCTGGCTTTGATGAGTGCGTGGAGCCGCTGGGCCATGGCGCGGTCCGGTGCCGGCATCTCGGCGATCTTTGTGAGCAGATCGCTCTCCCCGTCCGCCTTGGCGGCGCGCGGGCGCGTGGCGGCCTTCAGCTCCCGGGCGCGTTCCCGCATCGCTGCTCGTTCCTCTGCCGTGAACCCCTTGTTCGCCGGGTCGTCCATGGCGTTGCGCTTAGCGGACTTCTGCGTGTCGGTCATGGCAGGTTTTCCTCTCTGCGAGATCTGATGGGTCGACCCTGATGATAGGGAGCCGCCGCCGCGGCGACTTCTCCAAGACTGCTCGGTCGCTTGGGACCCGGGACCGGCTGGCCGAGATCTGCGGCCAGTTCCTAGGCCGGGTCAAGCTTGACCGGACGATGATTCGCATTGACTCCGTGGCCCGGCGGGTGCACCCTGCCGCCATGGGCGATCTGATGAAGCTGCCCACCCCACGGAGTCGATGGTTTGCCGATTCGCGGGGGCGGTCCCTGAAGGCGACGTGGCACGCCGAGGCCGAGGTGGTCGTCATGAGCCTGTGGGAAAGCGATCGTTGCGTCGGCACTTTCCAGCTTCCGGTGGCTGACGCTCCGCAGCTCATGGTCCTACTGGCGGAAGCGGTCAAAGCGTGGGCCGCCCAACCACTGCGGGTCGACCTCGAGCTCGACGCCGGGAACGAGCCACCAGCCGACCCGGCTGGCGGGATCCGCGCAACCGGCCGTGCCTAGAATCCGACCAGGCGTCGCCGAACAAACGGCGAACCAGAAGCGGAGGCAACAGGCCGACGATGATCAAGATCTGGAGTGAGCTGCCCGTCGCGCGGTTGAAGGAACAGATCGCGGACCTCGCGACGCTGGTATGGGTGTTGTTCTGGGGGAACATCGTCTGGCAGCTGTTCCATTTCCTGGCTGGCTTCGCTGAAGCCGGCCGAACCATCCGCGCCGGCGGCCAATCGATGATCCAGAGCGGCCGCGACCTGGGCGACTCATTGGCCGGCCTGCCGCTCATCGGTTCACAGGTCCACGACATCGTGCGTGCCGCCTTTGCCGGCGGCGGCCGGCCGCTGTCCGAGTTCGGGACGCAATTGGAGCAGTTCATCCTGGCGGTCGCGATCGTGCTCGCCCTCCTGCTCGCCCTCGCGACGCTGGGCCCGTGGCTGGGCCGATATCTCCCCTGGCGCGGCGAGCGACTGCGCCGCGTGCGCACCGCGCCATCCGCACGGCTCCCAGGATCTCTGAAGCTGACATCGAGCGTGCCCTGGCGATGCGGGCCGTCACGCGGCTCGACTATTCCACGCTTCTCGAGTACACGCCGGATCCGCTCGGCGACTGGGTCCGCGGTCGGAACGACCGGCTGGCGCGGGCGGAGCTCGCCAGCGTGGGGCTGCGGCCGTGAGCGACGGATGCCGATCGACTGTCGTCCTCGGCGCGCTGGCCATCCTGCTGGTCGGATGCGGGCGCCCGTACACGTACTCAATCCCGCAGGGAGCCCAGGTGGTGCATGTCGTGTCCACCGCCTCCGAGGTGCGTCTCGAGCCGGCCAGCGTGCATGGCGGGGACGTCTGGATGGTGATCGACGCGGAGGCGGCCTCGTACACATTTGTCGGCGCGTCTCGACCGGGCGGCCGGGAGGGCGATCCCCTGACCGATGACGACCTGGCTCGGCTCGCACGGGGCGATACGCAGTACACCGCTACCTCGGGGTTCAGCGCCGGCGGGTGCTCGCCGGAACAGGCTGCCGAGGACCGCGGCAAGATGGGTCCGTGCGGCAACGTCATGAAGTTCACCGTGCGCGCCGGAAAGTACGCGGTGCTCTGGGGCGACACGGCCCATCCGCTGCCGATGGCCGTGCTCGAGGTCTTGCCCTGATCGGCCTCAGGCCTCGGCGGTTGCCGCGCCGGCATGCGCTTTGCGGGGTGCAGCCGCCACGGGCTCGACCGCCGGTGGCGGATAGACACCGGAGAGGTATGACGCCATGGCGGCGGCGGCGCGCTTGCCGTCGCCCATCGCCAGGATGACGGTGGCCGCGCCACGCACGATGTCGCCCCCCGCGAAGACGCCCGGCATGCTGGTCATGCCGAACTCATCGGTTTCGATGTAGCCCCACTGGTTGACCCGCAGATCGGGCGCTGTGGAGGTCAGCAGGGGGTTGCTGCGGGTGCCGATCGCCACCACCACCATATCGGCCTCAATGACAAACTCGGAGCCGGGGATCGGCTCGGGGCGACGACGTCCCGAAGCATCCGGCTCACCGAGCGCCATGCGCTGACAGCGCAGCCCGGTCACCCAGCCACTCTCGTCGCCAAGCACCTCCAGCGGAGCGACCTGGTACTCGAAGCGGACCCCCTCGGCCTCGGCGTGGTGGACCTCTTCGGCGCGTGCCGGCAGCTCCTCGCGGCCACGCCGGTAGACGATCGCGGCCTCGCTGGCGCCAAGCCGCCGGGCGGTGCGCACCGAGTCCATGGCCACGTTGCCGCCGCCGACCACCGCGACCCGCTGGCCGTGGAGCACCGGGGTGTCCGAGTCAGGCATCCAGGCGCCCATCAGGTTGACCCTGGTCAGGTACTCGTTGGCCGAATAGACCCCCTTGAGGTTCTCGCCGGGGATCTCCATGAAGACCGGCAGGCCGGCACCCACGGCGATGAACACCGCGTCGAACCGGCCGCTCAGCTCGGGGAGGGTATAGGTCTTGCCGATGATCACGTTGGGCTCGATCTTGACGCCCGCCGCCTTCAGCCGGTCCACTTCGGCCTGGACGATGTCCTTGGGCAGCCGGAACTCGGGGATGCCGTAGACCAGCACGCCGCCGGCGGCGTGGAACGCCTCGAAGATGGTCACATCATGGCCGACCTTGGCCAGCTCGCCGGCCGCGGTCAGTCCTGCCGGCCCTGAACCGATGATCGCCACCGTCCGCCCGCTGGGGGTCGGCGTGGCGTGGGTCAGACCTTCCGGATGCGCCTGCGCCCAGTCGGCCACGAAGCGCTCCAGGTGCCCGATCGCCACCGGGTTGCCCTTCTTTCCGCGCAGGCAGACCCCCTCGCACTGCGTCTCCTGCGGGCAGACGCGCCCGGTCACGCACGGCAGAGCGTTGTCGTCGAGCAGCGAATCGGCGGCACCCGGCAGGTCACCTTCCCGCAGGAGGCGCAGGAAGCGCGGGATGTTGACGCGCACCGGGCAGCCATCGATGCAGTAGGGCTTGGGGCACATCAGGCAGCGTTCCGCCTCGAGCATGGCGATCTGCTGCGCGAGGCCCAGGTTCACCTCGCGGAAGTTGGCGGCGCGCAGTTGCGCGTCCTGCTCTGGCATCGCCACTCGGTCGATCGCCATCCGCTGCTTGGGGGTGAGCGGCGCGTTGTCCGTCACGAGGCGGTCTCCGCGGCAGCCGTTGGCCGACGCAGCCCGACCTTGCAGGCCTCGCGGCGTTCCATGGCCTGCTGCTCGAAGGGCCGATAGGTCTGCAGCCGATCGGCCAGCATGGCGAAGTCGACGGTGTGGCCGTCGAACTCGGGACCCTCCACGCAGGCGTAGCGCGTCTCGCCGCTGATCGACACCCGACAGCCGCCGCACATCCCCGTTCCGTCGACCATGATCGCGTTGAGCGAGACCGTGGTCGGCACCTTGAACGGCCTGGTCATCTCGCTGACGGCTCGCATCATGGGGACCGGTCCCACGGCAAAGACGGCGTCCACGCCCCCGGCGGCCAGCAGATCCTCGAGCGCCTGGGTGACGAAGCCGTGCCGGCCGTAGCTGCCGTCATCGGTGCAGACCAGCACCTCGCCCGCCTCGCGCAGCTCATTCTCCAGGATCACCCACTCACGCGACCGCCCGCCGATGATGCTGGTGACCTCGACACCACGCCGTGCCAGCTCGAGGGCGATCGGCAGGATGACCGCGGTACCCACGCCGCCACCGACGCACACGGCGTGCCCCTTCTCCAGCAGCTCGGTGGGCCGGCCCAGTGGCCCGGCGATGTCGGTGATGGCGTCGCCCGGCTCCAGCTCGACCAGGTCGGTCGTGCTCTTGCCGATCGATTGGATGATGAGGCTGATCGTGCCGGCCGCAGCATCGGCCGAGGCGATAGTGAGGGGAATGCGTTCGGCGCCGGGGCCGCGACGAACGATGACGAACTGCCCCGGCTGCCGGATCTCGGCGATCCGCGGGGCTTCGACCACCAGTCGCGTGACATTGGGGGAGAGGCTGGTTTTCGCAATGACCGGATGCATCCACCGTCGCTCGGTACGGGTTCAGCCTCGATGGTGGCCGCAGCGCCGCGTCAACTCACGCACCAATTCGCACGTTTTGACCGGGCCAAAGGTCACCTCTCGACCGTGGCCCCCGGCTTGCCCTTGGGCCAGTAGAGCTCCTTCTTGACGTGGAACTCGGGGAAGTCGCGGTCCATCAGCACCCGCTCCACGTTCAGGATCATCTCCGGGTTGCCGCAGATGTAGACAACCGTGCGCTCGGGGCGCAGGCCCAGGTCGTGGCAGACCGAGGCGACCACCGCCTCAGCGCGCCCGGTCCGGCCCTCCCAGCCGGCGTTGCGCGGGTCCTGCGGCCGCGAGATGGTCGGAACGTATTGGACCGGGTAGCTGCCGTCGCGCTCCCAGCCCTCCAGCAGCTCGCGGTAGCCCAGCTCCTCGACGTAGGAACAGCCGTGGAGCATGACCGTGCGGCGCGGCTGCTCGTTCGCCATCGTCTCGCGGATCATCGAGATGAAGGGCGCGATGCCAGTGCCGGTCGACACGAAGAGGTGCGCCCGGTCGTCATCGGGCTCGAGTATGAATTTGCCCTTGGGCCCGATCATCCGCATCCCGTGACCCACCGGCAGGCGCCACAGGAGCGTGGTGAAGCGCGGGAGCGGCACGAGGCGTACGTAGAACTCGTATCCCTCGCTGCCGGCGTCCCGTGGAGCCGAGGCGACCGAATAGGGGCGCTGCACCAGCTTGCCGTCCGCGTAGACCCCGATGGTCATGTACTGGCCTGGCTCGAAATGGGTCGGCTCGCCGTCGAACTTGACCCAGAAGCAGCCAAGCTCGGGCGTCTCATCGACGCGCCGCACCAGTTGCGCGTTGTAGACGTCGGACTCCAGCGAGATCATGCGGTCATCGGCGTCGTGGTGGGTCATCGCGGCGGCAGCGTAGCGCATCGGCCGGCGCGGAGGCCGACGCTACAATCGCCCGACCATGCCCGGCCGCTACTATCTGACCACCGCCATCTTCTATCCGAGCCCGGCTCCGCCATTGCACTCGCTGTTCGAGGTCATCGGGGCCGATGCGATCGCGCGCTATCACCGCCTGCTGGGACAGGAGACACGCTTCCTGACTGGCATGGACGAGCATTCCGCACAGGTGGATCGGCTGGCGCAGGACCAGGGCCGCGACGCTCGGGCGCTGGTGGATGGGTGGGCCGCGGCCTGGCGCAGCGCGTTTGATCGGTTCGAGATCAGCTACGACCGGTTCATCCGGACCACCGATCCCGACCATGTGCGCGCCTCGATCGAGATGGTGCGCCGCGCGCAGGCCAACGGCGATATCTACAAGGGCACCTACGCGGGCTGGTACTGCACCGGCGACAACGAATTCAAGACCGATACCCAGCTCGTCGACGGGCGCTGTCCCGACCATCCGACCCTGGAGCTGCAATGGCTCGAGGAGGAGAACTACTTCTTCCGCCTTTCCAGCTACCAGGCACGGCTGGAAGAGCTGTACGCCACCAATCCGTCCTTCTGCGAGCCGGAGCATTTCCGCAACGAGGTGCTCGGCTGGCTGCGTGACGGCCTCACCGATTTCTCGGTCAGCCGCGCCGGCGGCAGCTGGGGGATTCCGTTCCCCGGCGACGATGCGCATCGCATCTATGTCTGGTTCGACGCATTGACGAATTATGTGACGGGCGCAGGCTTCCCCGACGACCCCGAATCGTTCGCCCGATTCTGGCCGGCCGATCTGCATGTCATCGGCAAGAACATCACGCGCTTCCATTGCCTCTACTGGCCGGCGATGCTGATGAGCGCCGGGCTGGAGCTGCCACGCCAGGTGTTCGCCCACGGCTTCATGCTGCTGCGCGGCGAGAAGATGTCGAAGACACGCGGCAACGTGCTGGACCCCGACGAGGCGGTGCGCCTCTTTGGGGTCGACGGCATCCGCTACCTGGTGCTGCGCGAGATCCCGTTCGATCGCGACGGCGACATCACCTTCGAAGGGCTTGTGCGGCGCTATAACGCGGACCTCGCAAACGATCTCGGCAACCTGGTCAACCGCACCATCAGCATGAGCGCGCGCTACCTCGGGGGCGCGCTGCCGCCCCTTGGCGCCGGCGACGCGCCGGCCGATGCCGAGCTGCGGGCCTCGGCCGAGAGCGCCGTGGCGACCTACCGCGTGGCGATGGAGCGCCAGCACCTCGACGAAGCGCTGGCCGCGGTCATCGCCCTGACGCGCAGCGCCAATGGCTATGCCGAGTCGCAGGCGCCGTGGTCGCTCAACAAGGCGGGGGAGACGGCACGCGTCGGAGGGGTGCTGGCCGCCATGGCCGAGGCCTGCCGCATCCTCGGCCACCTGATCGCGCCGTTCGCCCCGTCGGCTTCGCGTGAGCTGTTTGTGCAGCTCGGCGTACCGGCCCCGTACGACGAGCGGGGCGCCGGCGGCCCGGGGCTCGAGCAGCTGCTGGCCTGGGGAGCGGTTCCCGGCGGCTGGCAGAGCGGCGCCCCCAGTCCGCTCTTTCCGCGGGTCGAGCTGCCAGCCGACGAGGCGCCGGAGGCCGAGTCCTGAGCCGCAGCCGCTCCCCAGAGCATCTTCCCGGGCTGATCGATTCGCACGCCCACCTCCAGGATCCTGCCTTCGATGCCGATCGCGAGGCTGTTCTTCAGCGCGCCGCGGCAGCCGGAATCGTTCGCATCCTGGTGCCCGGCTACGACCTGCCCTCGTCCCGGGCGGCGGTGGAACTGGCGGCAGCACACCCGGAGCTGATCCACGCCGCGGTGGGGGTGCACCCGCATTTCGCCACCGAGCCGACTGACGGCGAGTGGGACGAGCTGGCCGCATTGGCGTCGTCGCCCGGGGTGGTGGCGGTGGGGGAGATCGGGCTCGACTTCCACCGCAACCTGTCGCCGCGCGCCGCGCAGCTGGCGGCGCTGACGCGCCAGCTGGAGATCGCGACCACGGCCGGCAAGCCGGTGCTGATCCACGACCGCGAGGCCCATGACGAGGTGCGCGAGGCGCTGCTGGCGTGGCCGGGCCCGGCGGGTCGTGCGCTGCAGGGGGTACTGCACTGCTTCTCCGGGGATGCCGACCTGGCGGCCGACCTGACGCGGGCCGGCTACCTCATCTCGTTCGCGCTGCCGGTCAGCTTCTCCTCCGCACAGGGTCCCAGGGCCGCGGCGGCGGCGCTGCCTGACGGCACCTTCCTGGTGGAGACCGATTCACCCTGGCTGGCCCCCGGCGAGCCCGGTCGGCGCAACGAGCCGACCACCGCTCTGCGGGTTGCCGGCGAGCTGGCGCGGCTGCGCGGCACGACCCCCGAGGCGATCGCGGCAAGCAGCGCACAGGCCTACCGCCGCCTGGTCGCCGATCCGCCTTGACACGGCCGCGACCCGAACGCTACAGTGTTAGCACTCTCGGCGGTTGAGTGCCAAATCACGGCCACATCGGCCATTCCGGCCCTCCCGCCGAACGCAAGACAGCCATCCGGAGGCAGCACGCACATATGGCCACCAAGGTCGCAACGAAGACCAAGCTCAAGCCACTCGGCGACCGGCTCGTCGTCAAGCCCAGCGCGCGCGAAGAGATGACCAAGAGCGGCATCGTCCTTCCCGACACGGTCAAGGAGCGCCCGCAG
>JANMPX010000032.1:0-2481 GCA_031370085.1 Chloroflexota bacterium
GGGAGGGGCTGATCGCGACCCCCGGCGGGATCGACAGCCATATCCACATGATCAGCCCGCAGCAGGTCTGGTCGGCGCTCTCCAACGGGATCACGACCATGCTCGGTGGCGGCACCGGACCGGCAGATGGCACGAACGCCACCACCGTCACGCCTGGGCCGTGGAACATCGGTCGCATGCTCCAGGCTGCCGAGGCTCTGCCGGTCAACTGGGGAGTCTTCGGCAAGGGCAATGCCAGTCGACCCGAGCCGCTCCGCGAGCAGATCCAAGCCGGCGCCTGCGGGCTCAAGGATCACGAGGACTGGGGCACCACGCCGGCGGTGATCGATGCCTCCCTGCGGGTTGCCGACGAGGAGGACGTGCAGGTCGCCATCCATACCGACACGCTCAACGAGGCGGGATTCGTGGAGGACACGATCGCGGCAATCGCCGGGCGCACGATCCACACTTTCCACACCGAGGGCGCCGGCGGCGGCCACGCCCCCGACATCATCCGCATCGCCGCCCTGCCGAACGTGCTGCCCAGCTCGACCAATCCGACCCGCCCGTACACCGTCAACACGCTCGACGAGCACCTCGACATGCTGATGGTCGCCCACCACCTGAATCCCGGCGTGCCCGAGGACGTGGCCTTCGCCGAGAGCCGCATCCGCCCCGAGACGATGGCCGCCGAGGATGTCCTCCACGACCTTGGCGTGCTGTCGATGTACTCGTCCGACTCGCAGGCCATGGGCCGCGTCGGCGAGACGATCCTGCGTCTCTTCCAGACCGCCCACAAGATGCGCCACTTCACGGGGCCGCTGGCCGGCGACGAGGCCAACGACAACAACCGGATCCTGCGCTACCTGGCCAAGATCACGATCAATCCGGCACGCACCCACGGCATCTCCGACGTGGTCGGCTCGCTGCTTCCCGGACGGCTGGCCGACATCGTGCTGTGGCCGATCGCCTTCTTCGGGGTCAAGCCCAAGATGATCGTCAAGGGCGGCATGATCGCGTGGGCGCTGATGGGCGATCCCAACGCGTCGATCCCCACCCCCGAGCCGGTTCGCTATCGGCCGATGTTCGGCGCCATGCCCGCCGTGGTGGCCGAGACGTGCGTGACCTTCACATCGCGCGCGGCGCACCAGGCGGGGATTCGCGAGCGGCTCGGCCTGCGCCGCATGGTTGAGCCGGTGCACGGCTGTCGGACGGTCGGCAAGGCCGACATGGAGCGCAACGACGCCACGCCGGAGATCACCGTTGACTCCGAAACGTACGAGGTGCGCCTCGACGGGGTGCTGGCCACCGTTCCGCCGGCAGAGACGCTGCCGATGACCCAGCTCTACTTCCTGGTCTGACCGATGCACCCGCTGCTCGGCCTTCTCCAGCTCGCCGACAGTGGCTTCCCCTCGGGTGCCTTCACCCTGTCCCATGGGTTGGAGACCCTGGTCGCCGATAGCGCCGTTCGGACGGCCGATGACGTCGCTGCGCTCCTTCGCGTGTCGCTTCTCGACCGGCTGGCCCGCGCCGACCTGGTGGTGCTGATCGCCGTCCATGGGGCGCAGAGCCTCGGCGAGGTGGTCGAGCTGGACCGGCGGCTGACCACCGTCAAGCTCGCCGCCGATGAGCGCACCGCATCGGAGCGCGTCGGACGGCGCCTGGCGATCGAAGCGTTGCGGCTGACCCCGGACGCGCTGCTGGCAAGCTACCTGGACGCGCTCGAGGCGGGGCAGGCACCCGGCAACTCGGCAGTCTCGCTGGCGCTCGCCATGCGCGCCTTCGGTGTTGATGCCCCAGACGCCGCGACCGGTGCGGCCTGGGGCTTCGCCAACGGCCTGTGCACCGCCGCTGTGCGGCTGGGTCTGATCGGCCATGGCGTGGCGCAGCGCATCCTCCGTGAAGCGGGACCGGTCATCGAAGCGGCCGTTGGGCAGGCGCTGCTGGCTGATCCCCGCGAGCTGCGCCCGTCCGGCCCGCAGCTGGAGGTGGCGCTGGCGCGACACGAGACCGCCGAAGCGCACCTGTTCGCCACGTGAGCGGCGCATCGGTCTTTCGCGTCGGCGTCGGTGGGCCGGTGGGCTCTGGCAAGACCGCGCTCATCGAGCGCCTGGTACCGCTGCTGATGACGGCCGGCAGGTCGGTCCTGGTGGTGACCAACGACATCGTCACCCGCGAGGACGAGCGGCACGTGAAGGCGACCCTCGCGGGCGTGCTCGACGAGCGGCGCATCGTCGGGGTCGAGACCGGCGCCTGCCCGCACGCGGCGGTTCGCGAGGATCCCTCCATGAACCTGGCGGTGCTCGCCGAGCTGGAGGCCGCCTACCCCGATGCCGATCTCGTCCTGCTGGAAAGCGGCGGAGACAACCTGACGCTGACCTTCAGCCCGGAGCTGGTCGACCACAGCTTCTACGTGATCGACGTGGCCGGCGGCGACAAGATCCCGCGCAAGCGCGGCCCCGGGCTGATCCTGGCCGACCTGCTGGTCATCAACAAGACCGA
>JANMPX010000063.1:0-5155 GCA_031370085.1 Chloroflexota bacterium
CGGTACGTCTGCAGCCTCCGCGCTGCGTTTCGCTCCCGAAAGGATCCACGCGATCCGCCCCTTCGGTTCACTCGGGCCCCTTCATCGGCGCTGTCGATGAGCTCAGAGGTGTCGACCGTGTTGGGACAGCCGGGGAGCGCCGCGCCGGCCACAGACGCCGCGCCGCCGAGCCGTGAGGCGTTCGATCTACGACCGCCGGATCGTCTCAGCGCGCAACAACGAGTTGCATGCGCGCGGGAGTCACTGATCCCTTCGCCTCCGCCGACCCGATCTGCCCGATGGGCGTCCGGTTCGTGCGACGGAGGGTCGCTGCAGAGCCGCCCCATCGGCTGAACGTTCAGACCGAAGGCGCGCCGGGCCAGGACCCCGCGAACCGCAACCACATCATCAATACAACTGGAGAAGCTCTCTTGAGCAAGAACGTGGCCGTCTTTGTCGACGTTGCCAACATCTATTACTCGGCCCGAGGACAGGAGGTCGACGTTGACTACGTCGCCCTGCTGAAGGCCGCCACCAAGGGGCGCGACCTGATTCGCGCCTACGCCTATTCGGGGCTCGATCCCGAGAACGAGAACCAGCGAAAGTTCATCGACTTCCTGGGCAAGAACGGCTACAAGGTCGTTCACAAGGACATCCGCAAGTTCGGTGACGGGCGGATGAAGGCCAACCTGGACATCGAGCTGGTGGTTGACCTGTTCCGCCTCGCCGACCGCATGGATATCGCCGTGATCGTCTCCGGCGACGGTGACTTCGCGCCGGCCATCCGCGCCCTGCAGGATGGCGGCGTACGCTGCGAGGTCTACAGCTTCCGGCCGAACACCAGCTCGGACCTCATGGCGGTCGCCGATGAATTCGTCGACATGATGAAGATCATCGGGATCGGCCGTGGCAAGGACGCTGACAAGGCCGACAAGATCATGAGCGCGCCGCCGATGCCCGCCAAGGAGGTCGTGCCCGAGTTCGGCTTCCGCGAGGCTCCCGCCGCCGTGGCAGCTGCTGCCCTGGCAGCGCTGCGCGAGGGCAAGGAGGCCCGTCCCGCCAGCCGCGGGCGTGGTCGCAGCCGGACCCGGCCCGAAGCTTCCGACGCGGCCCCTGTCGTCGTCGCGCCCGATACGACAGCTGCGGCGGCGCCCGAGGGAAGCGGCGGCACACCGACCGACGGAGCCGTAGGCGAGGCCCCTCGTCGTCGCCGTCGGCGCGGGGGTCGAGGGCGTGGTCGTGGCCGCGCCCGCGAGGAGGACGCCGTCACGGAGACGGCCGCCCCTTCATCCGGAGAGATCGGTTGGGTCGAGCTCGACGATATCTCGCAGATCGGTGATCTCGAGTCGCTCGAGCAGTCCCGCGAATACACCTTCGAGGAGGCCGATGCGGCCACCCTTGCCGAGCTCGGCCTGCTGCCAGAGGTGATCGAGGTTGCGCCCGCTCCGGCGGCCCGCCCGCGACGATCTGCTGCTCGCCCGGCGGCCAAGGTGGAGCCCACCGAGGCACCTGCCGAGGCGCCGGTCACGCCACGTCGCAGCCGCTCCAGCAGGGCTGCACCGACCGAGGCCTCCGTGCCGGGGGACGAATCCGCACCGAAGCCGCAGCGCCCCCGTCGCACCGCAGCCGCGAAGGCGGCAGACGTCGGTTCGATGCCCTCCGCGACGGAGACTGCCAAGCCCCGTCGGGCGCGACCCGCGCGCACCAAGGCTGATGTGGCCACAACCACACCCGCTGAGGGCGAGCCGGAAGGGATCTGGCAGCGCTTCCGCTCGGGACGTACGACCAAGAGCTGACCCCGGAGACGTCCCCGGGGTTCGAAAGAGTGCCGGCCCACTGGGCCGGCCCTCTTGCTATGTCTGGAGCCACCAGCTAGTCGGCCGTGGGGGCCTCGGGCTGGACGCGCGTCTTCGTGGTCTTGATGGCGGGGGTCGGCGGAACCTCTTCGATGATCGGCTCAGCGGCGACTTCCTCGATTGAGCTGCGCTGGAAGATGGGCATCCAGTCGCTTGCGGTCGCAGCCGCATCGACGGCGACATCGCGTGCCTGGAGCGCCGCTTCCTTGGCCTTTCCGGCCGCCTCGCGGGCGGTGACGGTCAGCTCATCGCGTGCCTGGAGCGCCGCTTCCTTGGCCTTCCCGGCCGCCTCGCGGGCGGTGACGGTCAGCTCATCGCGCATCTGGCGGCCCGCCTTCGGGGCGGTGAGCAGAGCGGCAACGACGCCGGCCGCTGCGCCGACCAGGAGGCCGAGGAAGAACGCACCCCAGCGGCGACTCTCCCGCCGACGTCCGATTCCGAATCGGGCGGCAGTATCACCGACCAGCTCGCTCACCGCGGGTGCGGCCGCACCGGCCGCGCCGAAGGCCAGGACGCGCTTGCCGACGAGATCCCGCAGGCTCGGCGCCAGGTCCCGCTGCCAGGTCCGGCGACCCCAGCTGGTTGCCTCACGACCGGCCCTGGCGACCGTCTTCGCTGTTTCACGGCGCAACGAGGCCGAGTCACGCCACGCCTCCGCGGCTCGCCGTGAGGCGTGCCCGGCGGCTTCGCTCATGCTCGCCACCAGCTCGCGTCCGCGCTGGGCGATCTGTTCCTGCTTTTGGGCTTCCAACACCCTGTCGACGAGGTCTTTCACCGATGTCGATGCCTGGTCGGCCATGGCATCCTCCTTGCTTCTCAGGTACGGGCGGAATTTCCCCAAGTATGGCATCTGAGGTGGCGCCCCGCCGGCTGCCTCCCTGTTGCGGCGGGTCCGGTTGCCGGCCGGCCGCCAGCGCGAAGTGCCCGAAACAGCTCGGCGGAGCATGCTGCGCCATGGTGCCCCAGACGGGATCACCCGGATCTTACCGACGGCTTATCCGGCGCCGATGCCTATACTCCGGCGGTGATCGGAACCGACGTCGCGGGCGGCTTTCTGAGCGTAGGCCAGGCAGCCGCGCGGGCCATCGCGACGGGTTCCGCGGTGTCCGGCAGGCTGCAGCGGACGCTCCTGGTGCATGGGCCGAAGGGAGCGGGCAAGGCCGCATTCGTCGACGATCTGGTGGCCCTCCTGCTGTGTGCCGATCCAGACCCCCATCGGCGTCCCTGCAATGCCTGTCGCAGTTGCCGGCTTGCGCGGACGCGAACCCATCC
This sequence comes from Chloroflexota bacterium, assembly GCA_031370085.1. Taxonomy (GTDB): domain Bacteria; phylum Chloroflexota; class Limnocylindria; order QHBO01; family QHBO01; genus CF-167. Next base: position 3,108 of record JANMPX010000063.1, read on the forward strand.
AGACCTGGTGCTGGGGTCGCCTGACCGGTGGCGCGACGATCGCTCGACGGGTGAGAGCATCGTGGCGGTCGCACGCCGCTGGCTCCTCGACAGCGCCGGCTCCCCGATTGCGGGCGAGCGCAGAGTCGTGGTGATCGAGCAGGCGGAGCGAGCCAACGAGCAGATCCAGAACGCGCTGCTCAAGGCGCTCGAGGAGCCGACCGGGCGACACATGTTCATCCTCGTCGCCGACGACCCATCGCGCCTGCTGCCCACCATTCGATCCCGCAGCCAGTCGTTGCGCATCGGGCCGGTGCCGCATGCCGAGCTGGTCGCCTGGCTGGTCGACCGCGAGCGCGTCCCGCAGGATCAGGCCGTTGCGTTGGCGCGCATGGCGGGAGGCCTGAGTGGCACCGCAGTCCGCTTCGCGCGAACACCCGTCCTGCTCGAGTGGCGACGCCGGACCCAGGGCGAGCTGGTGGGCCTGCTCGAACATGGTCGGGCCGATCGATTCGGATCGGTCCGCGACCTGCTCGACGATGCGGGGAGACTGGGAGCTGAGCCGGCCGGGGAGCCGATCGACGAGCAGTCCGACGACGAGACGCCAAGGACGCCGACCTCTGTCCAGCGGGAAGCCGCAGCGCTGATCGTGGACGCGTGGCGAGACCTGGCGCGGGACCTGATGGTCACCGCCATCGGCTCCGGTGGCCCTGCCCCGGCCGCCTCGCTGCTGACCGGCCTCGAGGCGGCAGCAGCCAGACTTGACCCCGTCGCGCTCTCCGCCTTCCTCGAGCTGCTCGAGCGGATCGATGACGGGCTGCGCCAGAACGCCGCCCCGCGGCTGGCGCTCGAGGTCGCGATGCTCGGCTGGCCGAGCCTAAGGGCCGCATGAGCCAGCACGACACCGGTGGCGAGTCCGCACGCCTGTCTGCCCGGGTGATCGGCCGGGTACAAGGGGTCGGCTATCGCTGGTGGGTCAACACCCAGGCGCGATCGCTGGGGTTGGTCGGCTGGGTGGCGAATGATCCCGACGAGCGCACCGTGGAGCTGGTTGCGGAGGGGCCGCCCGCGTCTCTTGACCAACTCGAGGGGTTGCTCGGGGTGGGACCGCCGGGAGCGCGAGTGGAGCATGTCGAGGCCAGCGTCGGGCCGGCTTCGGGGAGCTTTTCGCGCTTCGAGATCGTGCGCTCATGAACTGGAGGGCCATCGGCTGCGGCCTGCTCGCAGCAGCGGTCTTCGTGGGGATCGGCCTGTTCGGGATGTCGCTCGCATTCAGCCGGCTGGATGGCTGCCCGAGCCTGTTGCAGTGGGGCGACCGCGCCTATCTGCCGCGCGGAGCGGTGTCGGCGTCGCCGAGCTTCGCCGAGGGTTCGCCGGTCGACATCGGCTCGACATTCATCGGGCTGACAACCCGACGCGTGTGGGGACCCCCGGGCAGCTCGCCGTCGCCGTTGGCGGCCGATCGCCCCGATCTGATCATCCTCGACTGCGACGACGGCACCTTCCAGGCCTACGGCGTCAGGAGCGGGTGAACAGGCGCTCGTGGGTTGCCAGCGCGTATCGGTCGGTCATGCCGGCGACATAGTCGGCGACCTGGGTGACCAGTGGGGCATCGTCCTCGCGGTAGGTGGCCGGGATCTCGTCCGGATGCGCCAAATGATGATCGACCAGGTCTCGCAGGATCCCGATCGCGGTCTGCTGCTCGCGCAGCAGTGACGGGTCGAAGTAGACGCGCTCGAACATGAAGTCGCGCAGGTCATGCATCACCGCCAGGGTCGCCTCATCCATCTGGACCCGTCCGACGCGCACCGATTCGTCGATCACCGCCTCGATCATCTCGCCGATCCACGCGCGGCCCGGCTCGCCGAACCGCTCCAGTACCCCGGCCGGGAAGGAGTCCGGCGCCAGCACGCCAGCCCGAATCGCGTCGAGCGCGTCGTGGCTCAGGTACGCGATTCGGTCGGCATAGCGCACGCACAGCGCCTCCTGCGTCGCCGGCGGCGGGCTGATCTTCCAGGAGTGCGCGCGAATCCCGTCGCGCACCTCCCATGACAGGTTCAGATCCTCGA
>JANMPX010000071.1:0-4951 GCA_031370085.1 Chloroflexota bacterium
GAGCTGCCCGCCGCCCGCCGCGCCCGATACGTGGAGGGCCTGGGACTCTCGGCGTACGTCGCCGGGGTGCTGACCGCCGACCTGGCGCTGGCGGATTACTTCGACGCGGTGGTGGACGCCGGGATCGCCGCCAAGAGCGCCGCCAACTGGGTGACGGGCGAGTTCAGTCGGCTCCTCAACCAGCACGCCGCGGACGGACTGCGCGCCTCGGCGGTGGCGCTGCGGCCGGCGGGGCTGGCCGAGCTGATCGGCGGGGTGGAGGCGGGGAAGGTATCGGCCGCGAACGCCAAGACGGTGTTGGCCGAGGTCTTCGAAAGCGGCGAGTCGCCGCGCGCTGTGGTTGATCGGCTGGGGCTGCAGCAGGTCGGGGACGCTGCCAGCGTCGGCGCCGAGGTTGCCGCCGTCCTTGCCGAGTCCCCATCCCAGGTCGCCGAGTACCGTGCCGGCAAGCTGCAGGTCTACGGCTTCCTGGTCGGCCAGGTCATGAAACGCACCGCCGGCCGCGCCGATGCAAAGGTGGTCAACGAGGAGCTGCGCCGCCAGCTCGACGCGTGAAGGGGCTGGCGGCCGCGATCCTCGCCGGCCTGGCGCTGGGCGCGGTCAGCCGCCTGATCGATACGGCTGAGTGGGCCCCGGATTGGATCGGCTACGTCTTCACGCCGTGGCTGGCCGCCGCCTGGCTGGCGGGTGCGTGGAGCGCGACGCCGCGGCGGGGCGCGCTAAGTGGTCTGGCCGTGCTGCTGGCGACGGTCGTCGCCTACCTCGCCGTTGCGGGTGCCAGCTCCCTGCCGGTGGTCGCGCTCTACGGGCTTGCCGTCGTGGCCGGACCGACATTCGGCGCGGCCGGTGCCACCTGGCGCGGTCGCGGACGGTGGGCAGCGGTGGGCGGCGCGCTGCTTGGCGCAGCCGTCATCCTCGAGAGTCTGGCGCTCCAGCTGGCCGTCCACTCGACGCCGGAGCATCTCGTGCTGGCGGGGGAGTCGCTGGCCGGCATCGGGCTCACCCTCTGGCTGGTTCGCATGGCCAGTCCTCCAGGGCGTGGGGTGTGACGGGCAAACCGTCACGGGGACCACTTCCTGGCTGATATGACCGGCAGCACCGTCAAGGCCGGCACTCCAGCGCGCAAGACCAGGCCCTCCTGACGGGCCAATCGTCACAACGTCGAGGCCTTGGCCCCAGTGACGCACTGGCCGTCAACCGGCTCCCAGGGAGACGCGCCAGTCAGGGAGTCGGCAGAGCGCAGCGGACACTCAGCTCGCCGGCTTACAGTACGTCAGTGCCATCTTCCTGGGCTGGCTCGGCCAGGATCACCCGGTCACTCGCTTTGCGGCGCTTCTGGCGCGGGTCATGGCGCTCTGGATGATCAAGGACATCCCCCTTCCCAACTGGCGCCTTGTGATGGCTGCGCCGCACGGCACTCGGGGCTGACACCGGGCGACCAGGCTCGCTCTCCTCGCCCTGTACAACCTGGCCTGCATCGGGCCGCTGGTCGTCCTGCTGGCCGTGGTCAGCAACCGCCGCGTGCTGGGCAAGATGGGTCGCTGGAACCGCGCGAATTCGCCCTGGGTCAAGACCGCCATCGACCTCGCTGCCTTCGCCAGGCGCCTGGCTATGCTCCCGACGCCGTAAGGCTGCACTGATCGGGCTGTCGGGCAACCACATCCACCCCAGAACGAGGACGACCAGCGTCGTCCCGCCCCAGGCAAGGTAGGCGAGTGCGGCCGGGATGCGCTCGCGAACCGTCTCTGGCAGCAGCGCGTTGGCAAGGGCGACGACGGCGGTCATGGCGAAGAAGCCGGCAATGACCGCGACGGCGATCAGGCCGACCGACATGAAGACGGTCCTCCGGTTTCGCTTCAGGCGGTCCCTCCAGCTCAGAATGGTCGCTGACAACCGGGGCCCCCGAGCACGGCGGCGCCGACAAGGATCGCCACCCAAATGAGGAAGAACTCCATTGCCGCCCCGCCGAGTGCAGCCCGCCATGGGTGGCCACCGCGGGCGATGGTCATTGCGAGCACTCCGCTGCCCGCCATTCCCGCCCCGATCACCAGCCCCACGAGCAGTGATGGCAGGACAAACTCGGCCGGAGTCCTGACAGCGCCGACCTGACAATCCGGATGGGCGACGGCCACCCAGAAGAGAACGGCCGCCACCGCACTCACCACTACCGCGAGGACTGCTGGCGCCAGGACGGTGTCGCGGGGTGTCAGCCGCCGCCAGGCGAGGCCGGCCACCACTGGTGCCATGAGCCAAGCGGGGACAACCACGGCCCAGCCGAAGACCGCGCGGTCGAACGGACCGATGTACAGCAGGCGGTCGCTGATCCACCACAGGGCGTACGCGAGCACCACGACGGCGAGAGGCGCCGTTACCCCGAGCCCGAGGCGAATGGCCTGCCCCGGCACCGGCCCGCGATCAGACACCGTGCGATCCAACGCTCCCTCCCCAGGTGCTCTGTCAGCTCGGACGCGGTGGCAGCGTCCTCCGTTCCGGCCGTCGTGTCAATGCCCGTCACCCCACCCCCGCTGACGGCACAACCGGTGGTTGTGCACGAGCACCGATCGGGTTCCAGGCGCAACGGGCACAAGCAGGAGTGTGTGAGGGCACGCCGGAGAAGGCCTTTCGGCAACGATGCACAAGCGGTGCTTGTGACGACGCCGACCGATTCCTAGAGCCGCGCCCCCGAGCGGTCCGGTGGCTCGGGGCGCTCGATTGGCTCATCGGGGCCGTCCAGCCGTAACCCGTTGACGGTGCGCGGCTGGCTGCGGGCATCCTCTTCGACCACGATCGCCGGTGGCGGCCGCCGGTGGAGGATCTGCTGCTCGAGGCCAGCCAGGAATCCACCGATCGAGATGCCGGCGCCCTTGAAGTTGGGGAGGGCGCCGGGTTTGCGCTCGGGCTTCGCCATGGGATGAGCGTGGCTTCTGCGGATCGGCCCGTCAAGCGCGGCGGAACGTACCGCCCCGCCGGTCAAGACGGGGCGGAACTCGGTTGCACCGTCGTGGGTCGTGGGTCGTGGGTCGTGAGTCGTGGGTCGTGGGTCGTGGGGCGTGGGTCGTGGGGCGTGACGGTCCGGCCGTCACTGGGACCGCGTCCAGGCCGTTATGACCGCCAGCACCGTCAAGTTCGACCTGTATCGGCCGAAACCGGTCGTTCCTGACGGCGGTGCCGTCACAACAGACGGTCCCTTGGTCCTGGCGACGCGTAGGTCGTCAAGCGGCTCCGGGGGAAACGCGGCCCCGAACCGTCGCGGCGGCAATCCCTGCCAGGATCAGCCCCGCACCGGCCAGCTGGAGCGGGTCCAGTCGTTCGCCGAGCAAGGCAGCGGCAATGACCGACCCGGAGATCGGCATCAAAAGCAGGAATGGGGCGGCACGCCCGGCGGGAAGGCGACGCAGGGTCGCGATCACCAGCACGTGCGGCAGCGCGGAGGCGGGCAGCGCCAGCCACAGCAGCGCCGCCCAGCCACGCAATGACAGATGCGGCACCAGCGCCGACGGATCCAGGAGCAGCTGCAGGACGCTGGTGACCACCAGGCTCGAGATGAGCAGCCAGAAGGCAACGGTCAGGGTCGGGAGCCGAGCGGCATCGGCCCACAGGCGCGCGAGCCCCAGGTACAGGGCGAAGGACAAGGCAGCACCCAGCGCGACGACCACCCCGAGCAGTTCGACGTGGGCACCACCTGGCCGTGCGAGCAGCAGCAACCCCACCGCCGCAACCCCCAACGCAAGAACGCCGCGACGCCCCAGCGGCTCGCCCAGCAGGAAGGCCGCGACCACCACGGCCAGCAGCGGGTAGGTGCCGGCGACGAACGAGGTGATCGAGGCCCCGGTCAGGAAGATCGCGACGTTCATGGCAATCAGGAACGTGGCGCCGCCCAGCAGCGCCAGCACGGAAAGCCGCAACCGGGACCCAGAATCCGGCCACAGCCGGCCAAACCGACCACGCAGCAGGGCAAACAAGGCCACGCCCGAAGCGGCCAGCAGCGTCCGCCAGGCGGCGGCCCCCAGCGGAGGCATCTCCTCGAGCAGCACCCGGGTCACGGGAAAGGCGCTGCCCCACAGGATCGCGACCAGCGTCATGAGGACCTCGCCGGGCAGCACGGAAGGGCCACGGGAACGCATCGGGCTATGCTAGCCGGGTGCCTGCCCACACCTTCAGCGACCGCGACCCCGCGGAACTGCGCAATTTCGCGGTCAGCCTGCTTGATGAGACCGATGCCATCGCCCTGCGCCACCTCGCCGGCGGGCTGACGATCACCGAGAAGCGCGACACCACGCTGGTCACCCAGGTCGACACCGAGATCGAGACGATCCTGCGCACCCGGATCGGCGAGGCCTTCCCGAATCACGGGGTGGTGGGCGAGGAATACGCCGATCACGACGGGGATGGCGAGACGCGCTGGATCATCGACCCGATCGACGGCACCCATAACCTGGTGCGCGGCATCCCGGTGTGGGCCACCCTGCTCGCCGTCGAACGAGCCGGTGAGCTGCTGGCGGCGGCGGTATCGGCCCCGGCGCTGCAACGGCGCTGGCACGCGAGTCTGGGCGGTGGCGCCAGCGCGCGAGACCTGCTGGGTGAGCGACAGATCCACGTGTCGCCGGTCGACCAGCTCGAGGACGCGCAGGTGGTCTGGTCGGGCATGCGCTCATTGGACGCAGCGGGCTTCGGGCCGGCCGTGGCGGAGATCGCGCGGCAGGCCTGGCGGGACCGGGGATTCGGCGACTTCTGGGGCTACATGCTTGTCGCCGAGGGGGCGGCCGAGGCGATGCTGGAGATCGGTCCAACCCTGTGGGACCTGGCGGCCCCGGCACTGATCGTCAGGGAGGCCGGTGGCAGGATCAGCGACTTCGCTGGCGCGGACTCGTATGCTGGACCACAGTCGCTGGCCAGCAACGGGCTGGTCCATGACGCGCTGATAGAGGTATTGCACGGATGAACAGCGGTC
>JANMPX010000297.1:0-8397 GCA_031370085.1 Chloroflexota bacterium
ATCGAGCGATGCTGATGTCCTGGCTGTTGTCGTAGTAGTCGTGCCCGGCCACGTCCGGATTGGTGAAGTAACCGGCTCCGTCGACCACCCATTGCGGGCCGCCGGGGTAGTTGAAGACGTCAGCACCGTTGAACGCCACCGACGTCAACAGTGAGCCATCGCCAAGGTCGATGTAGTCGGAGCCCCACGGCGGAGCCCCAGTTGTGGAGTTGGCCTGGGGGCTGACGAGGACCGTTGCCTCGGTCGCCGAATTCTGGAGGTCGGCGGCCGTGGCACCGCTCACGATTGCCCCATTGTCGACGTAGCCGTCAACCAGGGCTGAGGTCGCGACGTCTTGGAAAAGGCTGGCGTAGGTTTTGCTGGAGCCGGACGACGCCAGGGTCGCGTTGAGTCCATCGATCCCGTTGGCCGGGTTGTGGTGCCAGGCATGGAAGAACTCCTTCCCGAAGCCCTGGCTGTGGACGAGGTTCATGAAGTAGTAGGCGAACCCATAGTCCGCCAGGATCTCATCATCCCCCTGATCGCCCCAGATTGTCAGCCCGTTTTCCGGGCCGCTCTGGTATGGGAGTGGGTTCCAGCTGGCGTCCGTGACGGCCTCCCAGCCGAGGAAGGCGTTGGTGTGGCTGTCGTGGCCCTTCTGGTTGACGTGCTTCGAGGGGTCGCTGTAGCCGGTGATGACCTCGGTGAAATCGCTCATCCCCTCGTTGACCCAGTTCACTTCGTCGGGGTCCGAGTAGTGATGGATGAGGTGCTGGTACTCGTGCGCAAAGACGCTCTCGTACAGGAACGGACGCGCCGGGGCACTGGTGCACGGTTCAGAGGTCGGCGCGTGAGCCGGGTTGGCACCGGTCCGATGGAACCAGTCGAATGCGTCGATGGTCATCACGTTGCGGTTGAAGTAGTTGTTGAAGACCGAGTAGAAGAACCCGGCGATGTAGGAATTGGTTTGAGTGTTGTTCAGGTTCCAGTAGTTTGAGTCGCGGACGTTGTCGACCAGGACGACGATGTTGTCGCCCTCGCCCTTGTACTCGCTGGAGGGCAAGTTCGGGATCAGCTTCGGCAGGAGGGCGTGGTGCCCATTGCGATCCGGTGGGACACCCCACCAGTCCGATTCCTTCGGATACATGTTGGTATCGAACTGGTCGATGAGGTAGCTCACCTGCGTATTGGTGATGCTCACACGACTGATCCCGTCAAGAAGATTGTTGCGGCAGTCGCCGGCCTGGAAGTTCAGGTTGTTGGCGACCCACGCTTCCACGTGGTTCCCCACGCCGCGCAAGGTGTAGTTCTTTAGGTAGATGCGAGACGGATGGGCGCTCGTGCCATCACCGTCGTCGAGCGCAAGCCAAGTGCGAACGTCGCCGACCTTGGCCGGACCAAGCGGTGGCTGGGCGGTCTTCGTCTCGCCCTTGCCCAGGGGGAGGACCTGGCCATTGTTGTAGTCGGTTCCGGTGTGACGCGGAGAGACGTCGCGAATCGGCTTGCCCGCGGCGGCGCCGGCGGGAGCGATGGCAGACATCAAGAGCAGAACAGCGACGAAAAGCGGGGAGATCTTTCTCACGATCGAAGCTCCAATGCGGCTTGCGAGTGGGGCGCGAGGGCCAGTCGGCCAGGTCGCGCGTCGTGATGTGGAAGCAAAGCCTAGGCCGCCAAACAAGGTCACGCAAGCGCGGCACCCCCAAAGCGGTGCCCTAGGTCACCAGTTCCCGATGAGCCGGACCGCGGCCGGTCGCAGCTCGAGGTGCCACTCCAGTGACTCGCCGATATGGTCTCCGTCGGTCTGGACGGGGATCGGTCGAGCATCCAGGCTCGCGATCGTCAGCTTCGTGGCGGATACGCCACGGGCGGCCGGGGTCCGGTGCGCGGCCCAGCGGGTGGCCTCCAGAGCCAGGCGCGCGGCTGGTCCGGCGTAGACGCGCGTCATCAGCCGGCCGACGTCGGGGCGGGCGCCGGGGTTGACCAGCAGGCCGCGGCCATAGAACGGCGTGGTGCTGGCAACCAGCAGGATCATCGGCCCTTCGTGGATCGTGTCGCCATCGGCCACGACCCGCACCTGGTGGCGTCGGCGCAGGTCAGGCAGCGAGGCGGCCACGGCGGTCGCCCAGCCTCGCAGCTTCTTCGCGCCGGCGGCGGCGTAGCGGCCTGCCACCAGCGCGTCCCAGCCGGCACCGGCGAAGAGGGCCAGGCGACCGTCCACCGCGACGAGGTCGATCGGTCGGGCGTCGCTGCGGGCCAGCAGTCCGGCCAGCGCCGCGGGGTGGCGCGGCAGGCGGAGCAGGTGGGCGGTGGCGTTGCCGAAGCCGGCCGGAATGTAGCCGAGCGTCACCTCCGGACGATCAGCCACGGCGTTGTAGGCAACTCCCAGCGAGCCGTCGCCGCCCACTATCACCACGGTGCGGTAGGCGCCCAGCCGCTCATCCAGGAAGGCGCGCAGCTCGTCGACCGAGCGGGTGTTGGTGACGTGCAGGTCGGCGTCCAGGGCGCGCCGAGTCAGAGAGACAGCCATTCGGACACGTGCCGAGTGTGCCGAGCCGGCGCCCTCGTTGACGAAGATCGCAGCGGCCTTGGCGGAGCCCTCCGTCACACGATGCCTACGGCAGCGAAGCGATCACCGCCGTGGCGGCATCCACGTCGTTGACCGCCAGCTCGAAGAGCACATCGTCCGTGGCGTACAGGTAGATGGTCTGCGCTCCAGCCGGCGTGGTCGACACCTCGACCTGCTTGCCGGCCGCCGATTTCGTCTCCCAGGCCATCGCCGTGCTCCCCTGCGCGTCCTGCGCGCCCTTGAAGACCTGCACCAGCCTCTCCCTGCCAGCGCCCGTCGCCTGGAAGACGAACATGGCTGCGCCATCGGTCGCATCGGCGTTGGTGCCGTAGCCGAAGGCGACAGCGATGCTGTCGGGTGAGACGCCGAGATCCTGGATGAACTTCTCCGCGGCTGCGTCACCGCTGCCAGAGGCGGCCATGTCGCTGCCCTTCATGCTCTGCTTCAGCATGGCGAACCCGCCGATCGTGTCAGGGATCAGGGCCTCGAGCTCGGCGACGACGCCAGCCGATGGGAATGGACCCGTGGCGGACTGCTGTGCAGTAGCGGTTGCGGTTGGGGTTGCGGAGCTGGAGCAGGCGACGAGCGCGACAGCCACGAGGACGGCAGCCGCCGCGAACTGGAAGCGAGGCATGGGGCGCGAGTCTCCGAAGGTGTGATTCGGGAGCATAGCGCCCGCCGGCTTTACTTGAGGAAGGCGCTGCGCTGGCGCTTCAGGAAGCGGCCGTCTCCCTTCGCACCGAGCCACTCGTCGCCGTCGACCACGATCTTGCCGCGCGACAGGACGATATCGGCTCCGCCGGTGACCTCGCGCCCCTCGTAGCAGCTGTAATCGACGGCCATGTGATGCGTGGAAGCGCTGATGGTGTGCTTGCGCAGCGGGTCGTAGATGACGAGGTCGGCGTCCAGGCCGACCGCCACCGCGCCCTTCTGCGGCAGTCCGAAGAGCCGGGCGGGCGCGCTGGAGATCAGCTCGACCCAGCGGTTCGGGGTCAGGCGTCCGTTCGCCACGCCGCCAGAGTGCAGCAGGTCGACCCGGTTCTCGACTCCGGGCAGCCCGTTGGGGATCTTGCGGAAGTCGCCGCGGCCCATCTCCTTCTGCCCGTGGAAGTCGAACGGGCAGTGATCGGTCGAGACGACCTGCAGATCGTCCCGCAGGAGGCCGCGCCACAGGTCCTGCTGGTGATCGGCCGGGCGAAGCGGTGGCGAGCAGACGAACTTGGCGCCGTTGAAGCCGTCGCCCATGTCCTCCAGCGACAGGAAGAGGTACTGCGGGCAGGTCTCGGCGAAGGCGGGCAGCCCCTCGTCCCGGGCGCGACGCACCTCGTTCAGCGCCTCGCGGGCGGAGAGATGCACGATGTAGACCGGCGCTCCGGCGACCGCCGCCAGGCGGATCACGCGGTTGGTTGCCTCGCCCTCGAACAGCGGTGAGCGCGACGTTCCGTGGTAGTAGGGATCGGTCTGTCCGGCGGCGAAGGTCTGCCCGGCGACCACGTCGATCGCCGGCCCGTTCTCCGCGTGCATCATGATCAGCCCACCGTTCTTCGCGGTCTGCTGCATCGCCCGGAAGATCGCCCCGTCGTCAGAGAAGAAGACGCCGGGGTAGGCGGTGAACAGCTTGAAGGTGGTCACCCCCTCGTCGACCAGGGTATCCATCTCGGCCAGCACGTCGTCGCGGACGTCGCTGATGATCATGTGGAAGCCGTAGTCGATGCAGGCGTTGCCATCGGCCTTCTCGTGCCAGGCGTCGAGTCCGTCGCGGAGCGCCTTGCCGCGCGGCTGCACCGCGAAGTCGATGATCGTGGTCGTGCCACCGAACGCGGCGGCGCGGGTCCCGGTCTCGAAGGTGTCCTTGGCGAAGGTTCCGCCGAACGGCAGCTCCATGTGGGTGTGCACATCGATGGCGCCGGGGATCACCCACTTGCCTGCCGCATCCACCGTGCGGTCGGCGGTGACGGTCAGGTTGCTGCCGATCAGGGCGATCGTCTCGCCATCGACCAGCACATCGGCCCGGGTGGTGGCGTCGGCGTTGATGATGGTGCCGTTCTTGATCAGGGTGCGCATCGGTCCCTCCGTGCTCGAAGGTGGCCCGCCGGTGGCTGGTTCGCGGGATTGGGAGACCGATGGTAGCGGGTGGCACTCCGACGGGAAGTGCCGCTTGGCACGGTCAGCAGAGCACATCCCGCGGCGGGCGAGCGCGGCTGTGACTGAGCAGCGAACAGAGCTGAGCAGGGGAAGGGCGTAGTTCTCGCCCGCGGAGGGCTACAGAAGCGTAGCTCCCTCGATGAGCCGCCTGTATAGGTACGTCTCACCTCGGAAGACGTAACCATCTCTCGCGGCGGCTGGCATTGGATCTGCGGCGGTTGGCCTCCACTGGTGAGAATTGGCCCGGCCAGCCCTACGCGGCCCTACGCGGCCCACCGACGCGTCCGCGGAGCTACTCCTGCTCGTGCATCCAGGGGGTGTAGACGATCCCGACCAGGATCCCCTCGGGGCTGAGCAGTCGAGCGACCGTCTGGCCCAAGGCTCCAGCTTGGCCGTAACCAGCAGCCGATGCCCGCGCGCGGCCATCTCCTCGGCGGCAGGAGCAACGGCATCCGGCGATGCGACGTCGAGCTCGAGCCAGGCATGCGGCTCGGGAAGCTCAGCAGGCCACGCGGCGTTCGCGACGCATGCCTCGGCGGCCTGTGCAAGCGGCCACAGGGCGAAGGCCTTCACGCCGTCGAGGTTGTCGTTGGTCCAGTAGCCGGGCGACCCCTCCTCGAGGTCGATCCCCAGGCCATCGCCCCAGAAGGCGCGGCTGGCACCGACGTCGCTCACGATCGGCCCGAATCCGGCCACGAAGCTCGGCTTCATGTCACCCGTTTCCCTCCCTGGCTCCGCGATAGATGGGTAGCCGATGGATGGTACCGGGCATCAAGGGCCCTTGCCAGGGTACGTATGCTCACGCGATGAAATACGTTGCGCGAACCGGCGGGCCGTGCTCCGCAGGGATCGCCATCCTGGCCCTCCTGGTACTTGGCGCATGTGCGAGCACCACGCCGATGCCCTCCGCGACAGGGTCGACCGGGACATCGGCGTCGAACTCGGCCGCCGCCTCGGCCAGTCCTCCTCCGGTCGTCCCCTTCACGGTCACTGTCGGTGGTCTCCGCATCGGCGGGCACTGCACCGGCACGCGTGAGTCCGGGGTGCCGGTCGTCATCCTTCAGTCCGGCAACGGTGGCGACGAGATGGACCTGGTCGGGATCGAACGCCACCTGGCGGCGCGCACCATGGTCTGTGCCTGGTCGCGCCCGGGCGCCGGACGAAGCGAGACGCCGGCAGATCTCCCGAGGCCAATTCAGGCCGTCGTGGCGGAGATGCGCGCTGTGCTGACCGCACTGGAAATCGAACCACCGTACTTCCCGATCGGCCAATCGGCTGGCGCGGCCATCGTGTTCATGTTCGCTCAGGCCTACCCCCAGGAGGTCGCTGGCTTTCTCGCGATGAACCCGAACCCGCCGTACACAAAGTGGATCTCCGCAGCCGCAAAGGTGGAGACCCCGGAAGAGCTCGCGACCCTGGAGTATCCCGACTATCGCGGCGAGAACCCTGAACGCATCATCTTCACGGGCAACGACGGGATGCTGCAGGATCCACTGCCGACGACCACGCCATACGCGGTCATGTTCGACGAGGACTGTGGTGGCGCCTCGTTCTGTGACCGCATCCTCGAGCCCCTGGCTGCGGTCGAGGCCCTGCTCGGGGAGGTTGGGGACCGAGGTCGGTTCATCTGGGCCAAGGGCGCGGGCCACGAGATCCATCTGACGCAGTCACAGCTCGTCTCCGACACCATCGATGAGGTCTGGAGCGAGGCTGTCGGCGGGACGTAGCAGGCGGATCGGCCTCAGCTGGGGCTGCCGCTGGTTAACGGCGCGGCAACACGACGCCGGACGGCGCCCTGCGGCCCGGCGATCAGCGCTATCACGAACAGCCCCGTTTCGACCAGGACGATGGTGGCGCCGCTGGCCGAGTTGACCCAGAAGCTGAGGTACAGGCCGGCGATCGGCGCCAGCACGCCGATCAGCGCGGCGATCAGGAGCAGACGTCCGAAGCTGCGGGTCAGCAGCTGGGCGGTGGCCGCCGGGGTGACCAGCATTGCCACCACCAGGATGATGCCGACCGCCTGCAGGCTGACCACGATGGTGACCGCGATCAGCGCCAGGAACAGGTAGTCGAGGCGCGCCACCGGCAGCCCCGAGGCGGCCGCTCCGAGCGGGTCGAAGGTGGAGTACAGCAGCTCCTTCCACAGGATCGCGATCACCGCCAGTACCGCAACCGCAAGACCCACCAGGGCAACCAGGTCGCCGATGCCGATCCCCAGCACCTCCCCGAAGAGGAAGCCGAACAGGTCGCCGACGTAGTTGGGAATCAGGCTGAACAGGAAGACGCCCATCGCGAACATGCCGGCGAAGAGCACCCCGATCACGGTGTCGCCGCGCAGCCGGCCGTGACGTGTGACCCAGCCGATCGCCAGCGCCGTTGCCACCGAGGCGATCGCCGCGCCGATATAGAACGGGCCCTTGAGCAGGTACGCCACCACCACGCCCGGGAAGGCGGCATGGCTCAGGGCGTCACCCATGAAGGCGTATCCGCGCAGGACCATGTAGGTGCCCACCACCGCACAGACCAGCCCGACCATGGCCGACGCGGTCAGCGCGCGCAGGAAGAAGTCGTAGCGGAGCGGGTCGATCAGCGGGCCGAGCATCAGCGGCGCTCGCCTTCCTCGTGGTAGTGCTGTTCGCCGCCCATCGGCGTGTCATGGTGGTGAGCGTCGTCCATCACCACCGCATTGCTCCCGAGGACCAGCATGTGCCCGCCGTAGGTGCGGCTCAGCACTTCGGGATCGAGCACGAGCTCCGAGCGACCCATGGCGATCACCCGGTGGTTGAGGGCCACCACGGTCGTGAAGTGCTCGGCCGCCGCTGCCAGGTCGTGGGTCGTCGAGATCACGGTGCGGCCGCGCTCGGTCTCGCGGCGCAGCAGCTCCATGAGGTCCTCCTGGGTCGCCACATCGACCCCGGTGACCGGCTCGTCGAGGAGGTACAGCTCGGGGTCCGCCGCGATGGCACGCGCCAGGAAGGCCCGGCGTCGCTGGCCTCCCGACAGGGCGCCGATCTGCGAATGCCGATGGTCGGCCATGCCAACCTGCTCCAGGGCGGACTCGACCGCCGCACGATCGGCCGCTGCTGGACGTCGGAAGAGCCCGAGCGCCGGGTAGCGACCCATCATCGCCACGTCCCACACGCTCACCGGGAACGACCAGTCGACCAGCTCGGCCTGGGTCACGAAGGCGAGGCGCTTCGCCTGCTCGCCGGCGGGGGCGCCCAGCACCTCGACCGTGCCGCGCCACGGTTCGAGGGCGTGCGCGATGAGCTTGAGCAGGGTGGATTTGCCGCCGCCGTTCGGCCCGAAGATGGCCACCAGCGCGCCGCGCGGCACTTCCAGGCTCACGTCTTCGAGCGCCGGAGCCTGGTCGTACCCGGCCCACACGTCGACGACCCGCACGGCGGGGCTGGCGACTGCCTCGGTGCCGTCCTCGACTCGCGATCCGTTCAGCAATTCGCTCACTTCAGAGCCTCCACCAGCTGTTCGGTGTCCCATCGCATCAGTGCCTCGTAGCTCGTCACCGGATCGTCGCCGAGGCTGTCATCAAACAGGTTCGCCTTCACCACGGCCCCGGTCTCGGCAGCCAGCTGCTCGACCAGTTTGGCGGGAAACTGGCTCTCGCTGAAGATCGCCCTGACGTTGCCGGTGCGAATGGCATCGATCAGCTGCGACGTGTAGCCGGCGCTCGGATCCTGGCCCGGTGC
>JANMPX010000168.1:0-9676 GCA_031370085.1 Chloroflexota bacterium
GAGGGCGGTGCTGCCGCCGCTCACCCGCTTCAGCCAGCGCCTCAACCAGCCGGACAAGGCGTTCGGGAGCCTGTTGGGCCCGCAGGCCGGGGGTGTTCGGTGAGCTGACGTTGATGACCAGGTAATCAGCGACGGGGCCGGCCAGGCGTTCCGCGGCAAGGTAGTCGTCGAGCACTCCTGTTTCAGGCGTCCCACGATTCGGGCCAAGGTTGACGCCGACCACGAAGCCGTCGGGCAGATGGCGTCGAGCGAGCATCACGTTGCGCGAAATGGCCGCGGCTCCGCTGTTGTTGAAACCGAGCCGATTGACGAGAGCCGCGTCGGCCGGCAGGCGGAACAGCCGGGGTCGGGGATTACCCTCCTGCGGAAATGGCGTGACGGTGCCGACCTCGGCGAAGCCGAGTCCCAGGGCGGCCCAGCCGCGCAGCGCGACCCCATCCTTGTCGAATCCCGCGCCGACCCCGACACGATTGCGGAAGCGGAGCCCCGCCACGTCGACCGGCCCGGAGTCGGCCGGCACCCCACCGAGCTGGCCCGCGGCCCAGCGGCCCAGAGCATTCTCCCCGGCGATTCGCAGGGCGGCGATGGTGAGGCGGTGGATCCGCTCCGCTTCGAAGCGAAACAGGAGCGGACGGCTGATCCGATACGCGATGCTCCGCCAGGGCATCAGTCGTCGTGGGCGCGCGGGAAGGCCATCTCGGCTGGCCGCACCACCGGAAGTGGCTCGTCCCCCGCATCCATCTCGACGCCGTCCGGCGCCATGAACTCGTGCCAGACCTCTGTTCCGGCGGCGGGTGGATCGTCGAGCTCCTTCAGCGCCACGATCCCCTCGAACCGGATGACGCCGCTCTCGCCGGTGTCTGTCTCGAACTCGTCCTCGTATTCCTCGGCCACCTCGATGGCGCGCCCGAGGGCGGTCTCCTCGTCCTCGCCGTCGATCAGGACCACGCGGTCCTCGATCATGGTCGGCGACTCTCCCACCAGGTAGGCGTAGCGCAGCTGGACGCTGAACCAGCCGCTGGGATCGACCACCGGCTCGAGGACTTCGTCGTCGGCGCCGTTCATCCCGAGATCGGTCATGCGGGCGGCGGTTCCTGGCCCATCACCGTTTGTGACTGCTCGCGCAGGAACTGCATCACGTAGTACGGGCCGAGCCCGCTCTTGCCGGAGGAGCCGGAGCCCTTCCAGCCGCCGAACGACTGGATCCCCGGCCATGCCCCGGTGGTTGCGCCGGCTCGTCGGTTGACGTACACCACACCCGCCTCGATCGTGTCCAGGAAGCGGCGGATCTCGGCGTCGTCGTGGCTGAAGATGCCCGCCGTCAACCCGTAGGCGGTCGCATTGGAAAGCTGCAGCGCCTCTTCGAGCGAGTCGACCTCGCCGACGACGATGAACGGCACGAACAGCTCGTCACGGAAGAGTCGGTGGCTGGTTGGCAGGCCGGTCACGACGGTGGGGGACGGGAAGTAGCCGCGCTCGGTGCCCGCGTCGTGGCGCACATCGCCGCCGACCTCGATCCGCCCGCCGTCGCGCTTCGCCTCCTCGACCGCATCGGTGAACGTGCGCAGGGCGCGCTCGTTGATCACCGGGCCCATCCAGTTCTGGCGGTCGGTGGGGTCGCCGACCTTGATCCTCGCGGTCTTCTCCGCCAACAGGTCACTGAATCGGCGCGCCACAGAGCGCTCGACATAGACACGGCTGTTGGCGCTGCACTTCTGGCCATCGAATCCGAACGCGGAGCGCATGACCCCCTCTGCCGCCTCGTCGAGATCGGCGCTGGCGGTGACGATCGAGGGGTTCTTGCCGCCCATCTCGGTGATGATCGGCCGGGGATAATCGCGCGTGAAGCCGGCATACAGCCGCATCCCCACTTCGTACGAGCCGGTGAACACCATCCCGTCGAGATCGGCGCTCTGCTCCAGCTCTGCGCCAACGGTCTCGCCCGGCCCGGTGACCAGGTTGACGACCCCCGGTGGAATCCCGGCGTCACGCAGCGCCTCGCAGAACTTGTAGGCCATCAGCGGTGCGTCGGACGAGGGTTTCATGACCACGGTGTTGCCCGCGATCAGCGCGCCGGCGGCCGGCCCGCCGGCCAGCGCCATCGGGAAGTTGAAGGGCGAGATGATCCCCCACACGCCGTGCGGCTTGAGGATGCTGCGGGTGTGCTCCGCCGGCGAGAGCGATCCCATTGGCTTCACGAAGCCGTCGGCCTGCTCCATGGAGTCCGCGTAATAGCGCAGCAGGTCGGCGGTCTCCTCGACGTCGCCGAGGGCCTCGAGACGGTTCTTGCCGACCTCGAAGCTCATCAATGCCGCGTAGTGGAACTGTCGCTGGCTGATGAAATCGGCCGCCTTGCGGATCAGCTCCAGGCGCTTGCGCCAGCCGAGATCACGCCAGCTGGGAAAAGCGGCGCGTGCCGCAGCGATCGCATCGCGGACGTCATTGGCGCTGCCGACCGGGAAGCGCGAGACGACGATCGAGGTGTCGATCGGCGAGCGGTCCTCGAACTCGGTGGCCCCGCGCCGCTCTTCGCCGCCGATGAGCATCGGGTAGGAACGACCCAGCTCGCCGCGCACCTGTTCGACCGCCGCATCGAAGGAGGCCTGCAGCTCCTCGTTATCGGCCGACAGGGTGGCATAGGTGATCTTCATCGGGCTGCTGGTGGCCATCTTCAGCCTCGGGCCTCCGGATATGGATTTCGCACCCACGTGAGCGTGAAGACGCTCTTGATCAGCGCGGGAAACGCGCGGCCATTATCGCACCGTTCTCTCGCTGGGCATGCCAAAGGCCAGGCTCCGGGGGGAGAAGAGCCTGGCCTTCGACGGCGGAATGATAAATGTCGCCTGTGCGATGTGCATCGCCGATCTGCAACACCCAGCCGGTGCGAGTCAGGCTGGTTTCAGGCGATGAAAGAGACCCAGGCCCAGCGTCAGAAATGGCGGATGCGGCCCCATCAGAAATGCCTTGCCACGGTCGCCGTACAGGCGGGGCAGCAGCTCCTGGGTGGCGACCGGATCGGACAGGTCCAGCCTGGCGTGCACGACCTTGATCTTGAAGCCGTGCCGCAGCCACCATCCGCTGCGCCGCCTGGTCGCGTCCGCCGCGTGGGCCACCACCTCGGGCTCCAGCAGGCCGGCAACCTGGTCGCGGCCGTAGTAGCCGATCACCACCAGGCGCCCGCCGGGGCGGAGGATGCGCATCGCCTCGGCGATGGCGGGGAGCGAGCCGTCGTCGGGCTCGATCATTCCCGACAGGACGACATCCACTGTTTCATCGCGCAGGGGCAGCTCCTCGAGGGTGCCCTCCACGATGCGCAGATTCGGCTGGTGCGCGGCCTCCGCCCGGCTGCGGGCCGTTGCCAGCAGCGTCGGATCGGATTCGATGCCGTACGTGCGGCCGGTGTGACGAGCGAGCAGCATTGGGTAGTGCCCGATGCCCGTGCCGATGTCGGCGATCCGCTTGCCGGAGAGTGGCACGATCCGCTCCAGGGCAGCCAGGACCTTGCGCTCAGGGTCGAAGAGCTCGCCGAAGCGCGCGTGGAGCTCGGGGTCGGGATCGGTCCAGGGCGGAAGGAGTGCTCGCATTTGATGGCCTAGGGGAGCTCGACGCGAATCTCGGCCGGCTCTCCCGCCGCCGTGGTCAGGATCGCCTCGCCGGCCAGGAACTGTAAGTCGAACCCAACCGGCAGGGCGGCGACGCGATTGGCGATGAGGCTGATGGTGATCGTCGCGCCGGGAGGCAGCGGACCCCAGCCGAGCGAGGTGGTGCCCGCCGGCTCGCCCCGTTCGCCGGGCCCCTCGACCCATTTCGTCCATTCCTGGTACAGCGCCGGCCCGCCTTCGCGGATGCGCACGTCGGATGGCGTGAACGGCGCGAGGAAGATGGTTTCCCGCAGCGCGGTCGGCCAGCGCAGCACGATCTCCGGGACCAGGGAGCTGGAGAGGTTCGTGACCGTCACCACCAGGTGACCCGACGTCGTCGCCGTCAGATCGGCCTGCCCCTTCACCGTGAAGGCGATCGTTCGCGGGTCCGACTTCTGCGGAAGCGGCAGGGAGAGCGCTGGCTCAGGGGTGGCCGTGGGCACCGTCGTCACCGTGATCGAGGGCGCGGCCGTCGCCGTCTCGATCATGGTCGGACTGGCGTTCGGTGTTGGCGAGGGTGAGCTCGTGCAGGCGGACAGCAGGATGCTGGCCAGCGCAACGATCACGCCAGACGGGCGTGCCATCCACCGACCTCGGCCGCATGCCGGAGATCGGTCAGACATGCACGAGGCGGTCGAGCTCGACCAGCCGGTTGCGGAAGGCGAAGGTGGCGGCCTGCGCGCGGCTTGACAGCGCGAGCTTGGCGAGGATGTTGCTCACGTAGTTGCGGATTGTCTTTTCGGCCAGCTCCATGGCGCCGGCGATCTCCCGGTTGGACTTGCCGACCGCCACCTGGGCCAGGACCCGGCGCTCCTGGTCGGTCAGGTGGCGAAACGCGCCGCTCTGCTCCGACCGAGCCGCGGCTCGGAGTCGCTCGAGCACCGCGGCGGTGACCGCCGGATCCAGCGTCGATCGGCCCCCGACCACCGTCCGAATCGCGTCTGCCAGCTCGTCGCCGCGCACCCGCTTCATCAGGTAGCCCGAGGCACCGGCATCGATCGCTCCGAAGAGGCTCTCGTCGTCGCGATAGCCGGACAGCATCACCACCGGCGTCCCGGGGCTCTCCGCGGTGATGGCGCGGCAGGCGTCGTTGCCTGATCCGTTCGTCATGCGCACGTCGAGCAGCACCAGGTCGGGATGAAGGGTGCGTGCCAGCTCGATCGCCTCGTCACCCGAGGAGGCCGCGCCGACCACCGCCATGCCGGCCTGCCGATCGAGCAGGGCGGTGAGTCCCAGCCGAACAACCTCGTGGTCGTCGGCGATCAGGATCCGGATGGCTGGTTCGGCGGTCACGGCAGCACTCAAGGTCATGGCGTTTGGGGCGAGCGCTGTTCACGCGCCCGCCGGCCATGGTACGGGAGCGGCGGGCATCTCGCGCGACGCTGCTACGATCGGCCCGATGCATCTGGATTCACCCGCGGTTTCGCCCCC
The DNA here is from genome assembly GCA_031370085.1 of Chloroflexota bacterium. Classification (GTDB taxonomy): domain Bacteria; phylum Chloroflexota; class Limnocylindria; order QHBO01; family QHBO01; genus CF-167. Next base: position 5,073 of record JANMPX010000168.1, read on the forward strand.
GTCTCCGGAGCCCGAGCGTCCGCCGATGCCGTTCGGCGTTCGCCTCTGGTTCGTGTGGGCCTTCATCCTGCTGGTTTTCACCGGCCTGCTGCTGCCGCGCATCATCGAGTTCGTCGACTTCAGCGAGCGAGCGCCGTTCAGCCTGCTCGGCATCTTCATGATGGCCGAGCTGGCCGCGGTCCTGTTCGGCGTCACGGTGGCGATGCAGCGCAAGCGCATTGCCCATCGGTTTGCCATTGGGATCGCCGTCCTGGCGGCGCCGATCCTGGCCGGGCTGCCGCCGATCCTGCTCGCCTTTCCGCCGGCTGCGGCCGCCGGCTGGCAGGGTCTTTTCGTGCCCGTCGGACTTGCCATCACGCTGGTGCTGGTCATCGCCCTGCTGCGCCCATCGTCACGGGCCTACTTCAGCGAAGACTGACTCTCGCGAGATGGTCCGCAGGCGGTCAGCGGGAGCCGGCCTCCGTATACTGGCGGCGTGCAGTTGCTGGCCTACGCTCCACGCGACGCCGGCCCCTCACCCACCGCAACGCGCCTGGGGCTGCTCACCGATGCGGGCATTCGTGACCTGACGGCCTCCACCGGCGCCCGCGAGGTGGGTGAGCTGCTGACCGCCGGCCGAGAGGTGACCGATCGGGACCGCGGCGAGCTGATCGACGTCGCGAGCGTGTCCCTGCGCGCTCCGCTGCGTCGTCCCGGAAAGATCGTGTGCATCGGCCTCAACTACCACGACCACTGCCGCGAGCAGGGCGTAGATCCGCCGGCCTATCCGATGCTGTTCGCCAAGTTCGCCAACGCCGTGGCCGACCCCGGCCAATCGGTGACGAGGCCGCTGGCCACCGAGAAGCTGGACCTCGAATGCGAGCTGGCGGTGGTGATCGGGCGCAGGGCGAGCCACGTCGAGCGGGAAGCGGCGCTCGCATCGGTCTTTGGCTATACCGTGATCAACGACGTCACCATGCGTGACCTGCAGCGCGAGGATCGGCAATGGCTGCGAGCCAAGGGAGCTGATGGCTTCGCTCCCCTGGGGCCGATGGTGGTCACCGTCGATGAGCTCGGCGACGCCTCGGGACTTCGCCTCCGCTCCTCGGTCAACGGGGAGACCTGGCAGGATTCAACCACCGCCGAGATGGTCTTCGACCTGGCGACGCTGATCGCGTTCGTGTCACGAACGATCACCCTCGAGCCGGGCGACCTGATCGCCACCGGTACGCCGGCGGGGGTCGGCCACTTCCATGATCCGCCGCGCTATCTCGCGGCCGGCGACCAGATGCGCTGCGAGATCGAGGGGATCGGCGTGCTGGAGAATCGCGTGGTGGATGAGCTGCCGCGGATCGAGGACCACGCCACTGCATCCGGCGTGGGCGCCCTGCGATGACCGCCATCGTGGCTCCCGTGCGGACGATGCGAGCGCTGGCGAAGACGCGACCGGAACCGGGACTGGAGCTCGTCCAGCGGCCGATTCCGGTGCCGGGGCCCGGCGAGGTGCTGCTCAAGATGGAGGCGGCCAGCATCTGCGGCACCGACTACCACATTTTCTCCTGGGATCCCTGGGCACGCGAGATCGTCAAGCCGCCCACCACCCTCGGTCATGAGCTGGCGGGGCGAGTCGTGGGCACCGGCAGCGGCGTGACACGGGTTCGCGAAGGCGACCTGGTCGGCGTCGAGAGCCATATCGTCGACTGGACCTGCGCGCAGTGCCGGCGCGGCGACATGCACCTGTGCCGCAACCTCAAGGTGATCGGTGCCCACGTGGACGGCGGCTTTGCCGAGTACGTGGTCATCCCGCAGGCCAACGCCATCGAATCCAACGGCCTCGATCCGGCGGTTGTTGCGCTGCAGGAGCCGATGGGCAACGCCGTCCACGCCGCCTTTGTCGAGCCGATCGAAGGGCGCAGCGTGCTGGTCACCGGCTGCGGGCCGATCGGCCTGTGCTCGGTCGGCATCGCGCGCGCCGCCGGTGCCGCCCTGGTGATCGCCACCGATACGGAGGATTATCGGCTCGATCTCGCCCGGCAGATGGGGGCCCACCTGGCGCTCAATGCACGCGATCCGGGAACCCCCGCCCAGATCTCGTCCGCCACCGGCGGCGATGGGGTCGAGGTGGTCCTCGAGATGAGCGGCGCGCAGGCCGCGCTCGACCAGGCGCTCGGGGCGATCACCCGCGGCGGGCGGATCAGCCTGCTCGGCATCTTCGGCGAGCCGGTGCGGGTCGACCTTTCCGACTTCGTCATCCAGAAGGGGCTGCGCATCTTCGGCATCTATGGACGCCGCATCTACGACACCTGGGAGCGCACCCAGGCTCTGCTGCGCACCGGCGCCCTGGACGTCACGCCGATCATCACCCATCGCTTCGACCTCGCCGATTGGGAGCGCGGCTTCGAGCTGATCGCCTCCCGACACGCCGGAAAGGTGGTCCTCCTGCCATGACCGATGTCGTTCACTCCGCCCGATCCGCCAACCCGCTCGCCTTCCTCGAGGCCGAGATCGAGGATCTGCGCGCCAAGGGGCTCTACCGGCGCCTCCGGGTGGTGCAGAGCGAGCAGCGCAGCCGATGCATGATCGACGGGCGCGAGGTGATCACCCTGTCGAGCAACAACTACCTGGGCCTGAACACGCACCCCCGCCTGCGCGACGCTGCCATCGAGGCGGTGCGCCGCTTCGGCGCCGGCTCCGGCGCGGTGCGCACCATCGCCGGCACCATGAGCCTGCACGAGGAGCTGGAACGCCGGCTCGCCGAATTCAAGCAGGTGGAAGCCACCCTCACCTTCCAATCCGGCTTCACCGCCAATACCGGAACGATCCCGATCCTTGCCGGCGAAGGCGCCGTGATCGTCTCCGACGCACTGAACCACGCCAGCATCATCGACGGGATCCGCCTCACCAAGGCGGAGCGCCGCGTCTTCCCGCACGCGGACATGGACGGCCTGCACGACGCCCTGCGTGCGGTCCGCGACGCCCCCGGCGGGGCTGACCGCACGGTGCTGGTGATCACCGATGGGGTCTTCAGCATGGACGGCGACATCGCCCGGCTGCCCGAGATCGTCGAGGCGGCCGAGGCGTTCGAGGCGATCGTGTACGTGGACGATGCGCATGCGTCCGGAGTGCTGGGTCGAAACGGGCGCGGCAGCATCGACCACTTCGACCTGCACGGGCGCGTCCACGTGCAGATCGGCACCCTGTCGAAGGCGATCGGGGTGCTGGGCGGCTACGTGGCGGGCACCACCGCGCTCCGCGAAGTATTGATTCACCGGGCCCGCCCGTTCCTCTTCTCGACGTCGGCTCCACCGGCGGTGGCCGCTGCCTGCCTTGCCGCCATCGACGTGCTCGAGACCGAGCCGGAGCTGCTGGAACGGCTGTGGCAGAACACCCGTTTCTTCAAGGCGGGATTGGCGCGGCTCGGCTTCGACATCGGCCAGTCGGAGACGCCCATCACCCCGGTCATCGCGGGAAGCGGCGCCCTTGCCATGAAGCTCTCCGACCGGCTCTTCGAGGAGGGGGTCTTCGCCCAGGCGATCGGCTTTCCGACCGTTCCGGACGATCGCTCCCGGGTCCGGACGATCGTGACCGCCGAGCACTCGCGCGAGGAGCTGGAGACGTGCCTGGCCGCCTTCGAGCAGGTCGGCCGCGAGCTCGCCCTGATCTAGGACAGATTCCGCCCGGGCAACAGAAGACGGGGTAAGGGCGAACCCCTACCCCGTCCCTGCCAGGGGGGCTGGATGATTGGCGACCGGGCCAGCCTGGGGCCAGCCCGGTCGCATCGGTTACCTAGCGGCGACGGCGCACCGCCCGCACGTTGGCGAAGGTGAGTCCGCCCATGCCCAGCAGGAAGAGGATCGAGATCAGCGAGACCGGAATCGAAATCGGCTGACCCACGGGGGCATGGCCGAGTGCCGAGTTCGGCAGGCTTGGCGCCGGGGACGAGGTCCCGGCCTCGACCTGCTCGCTGGTGACCCTAATCGAGTCCTTCCCAGTATCTGGCACGGTCTCGTGAGAGTCGATCGTGGCGATGTTCTCGATCGGGCCCGTCTCCGGCACATCCGGGTCGACGGTCGTGACGAAGGTCACGCTGCCGCTCGAGGTAAGGGTCCCCAGGTTCCAAGTGATCACGCCAGCGGCGAACGTACCACCGTTGCTGGCGCTCACAAAGGTAAGGAACTCGGGCAGCGGGTCGGTGATCACCGCGTCGGTGACCGGCCCGTTGGTCAGGGTGTAGGTCAGCGTCCAGGTTATCTGGCCGTTGGCCGGGGTGACCGACTTGAGGCTTCCATTGGCGTTGAAGACGAAATGGACCTCGTGGGTGCTCGCCGCCTTGGCGATCACCAGGGTTGGGACCCGGACCGTGACCGTCGAGGTAGCCTTGCAGGCGGTTGCCAGTACCTCGACGTTCGGGCACTGCGTGTTCGTGCTCGTCACGTAGACGTTGTTGGTCAGGGTCTGGCCGTGGGTGTCCCCCGCGCTGATGGCAGCCTGATAGCTCAGGAGCTTATCGCCGTCGGCCAAGCTGGCGAAGTGCCAGGTGATCGTCCGACCGCCGCTGTTCCAGACGCCTAAATCGCTGATGCTCGTCGGTGCCTCAAGGCCCGACGGCAGGGTGTCGACCACCG
>JANMPX010000184.1:0-7957 GCA_031370085.1 Chloroflexota bacterium
TCGACCAGGTCGATCAGCATCTCGTCGTCAACCATGTCCACCTTGTTGAGGTAGACGACCAGCGACGGGACCTCGACCTGGCGGGCCAGCAGGATGTGCTCGCGGGTCTGGGGCATCGGTCCGTCCGCGGCCGACACCACCAGGATCGCGCCGTCCATCTGTGCGGCGCCGGTGATCATGTTCTTGATGTAGTCGGCGTGGCCCGGGCAGTCGACATGCGCGTAATGGCGCGCCGCCGTCTGGTACTCCACGTGGCTGATGGCGATCGTGATGCCGCGCTGCCGCTCCTCGGGCGCGTTGTCGATGGAGTCGAAGGCGCGGAAGTCAGCACCGCCCTGCAGGGCCAGGTACTTGGTGATCGCCGCGGTCAGGGTTGTCTTGCCGTGGTCCACGTGACCGATGGTGCCGACATTGACGTGCGGCTTGGTGCGGGCGAACTTCTGCTTTGCCATGTCTGTCCTTCAGTGCTCCTTGTTAGCTCTTCGACTTCGCGATCAGCTCGTTGGCGAGATGGGTGGGGACTTCTGCATACCGGGCGAATTCCATGGAGTAGGTGGCGCGACCCTGCGTCATGCTGCGCAATTCGGTCGCATAGCCGAACATCTCGGCCAGCGGAACGTGGGCTCGAATCACCCGCGAGCTGGCCCGTTCATCGATCCCCTCGATATGGCCGCGCTTTGCGTTCAGGTTGCCGATGACGTCGCCCATGTACTCCTCGGGGGCCACCACCTCGACCTGCATGACCGGCTCCAGGATGGCCGGATCGGCCTTGTGCACGCCGTCCTTGGCCGCCATCGAGCCGGCGATCTTGAAGGCCATCTCGGACGAGTCGACCTCGTGGAAGGACCCATCGATCAGGGTAACCTTGAGGTCGATCACCGGGTAGCCGGCGACAACGCCGCCAGCGAGCGCATCACGAACGCCCTCTCCGATCGGCTTCCAGAACTCGCGCGGGACCGATCCGCCCACGACCTTCGATTCGAATTCATAGCCTGCGCCGCGCTCCTGTGGCTCGAGGGTGATCACTGCGTGGCCGTATTGGCCCTTGCCGCCGGTCTGACGGACGAACCGGCCCTCGCCCTTGACCGCCTTGCGAATGGTCTCGCGGTAGCTCACCTGCGGCCGGCCGACGTTGGCCTGCACCTTGAACTCACGCAGCATCCGGTCGACGATCACCTCGAGGTGCAGCTCGCCCATTCCGGCGATGCGAGTCTGGCCCGACTCCTGGTCGGTGCTCACCCGGAAGGTCGGGTCCTCCTCCGCGAGACGCTGCAGGGCGATGGCCATCTTGTCCTGGTCGGCCTTGGTCTTGGGCTCCACCGCCAGCTCGATGACCGGCTCGGGGAAGGTGATCGCTTCGAGCACGATCGGCTTGGCCTCATCGCACAGCGTATCGCCGGTGAACGTGTTCTTCAGCCCCACCGCGGCGGCGATATCACCGGCGCTGACCGAGTCGATCTCCTCGCGGTGGTTGGCGTGTAGCTGCAGCAGGCGGCCGATCCGCTCCTTGCTGCCCTTGGTCGAGTTGTAGACGTATGAGCCGGTCTTCAGTGTCCCGGAATAGACCCGGAAGAAGGCGAGCTTGCCGACATACGGGTCAGCGGCAATCTTGAACGCGAGGGCGGCGAACGGCTCATCCGAGTCGGTATGCCGGGTCACCTTCTCATGGGTCCGCGGATCGGTACCGATCACCGCGGCCACGTCGAGCGGCGAGGGGAGGTACTCGATGACCGCGTCGAGCATCGGCTGGATGCCCTTGTTCTTGAGCGCCGACCCGCACAGGACCGGGACGATGCGGTACGCCAGCGTGCCGGCGCGCAGGGCCCGGCGCAGCGACGCGGCGTCGATCTTTTCGCCCTCGAGGTAGCGATGGGCGATGTCGTCATCCAGGTCCGCGAGCGCCTCGACCAGGCGGTCATGTGCGGCCGCGGCGTCATCGACGAGCTCAGCCGGGATCTCTCCGATCTCGCCGTGGTCCTCGACGTCGTTCGTGTAGGTGATCGCGCGCATCTCCACCAGGTCGATCACGCCCCGGAAGCTCCCCTCGCTGCCGATCGGCAGCTGCACCGGCACGGCCGTGGCCCCAAGGCGATCTCGGATCATGTCGACCACCCGCCAGAAGTCAGCGCCGGTCCGGTCGAGCTTGTTGACAAAGCAGAAACGCGGCACCACATAGCGATCGGCCTGGCGCCAGACCGTCTCGGACTGTGGCTCGACGCCGGCAACGCCATCGAACACCACCACCGCGCCGTCGAGCACGCGCAGGCTCCGCTCAACCTCCGCCGTGAAATCCACGTGGCCGGGCGTGTCGATCAGATTGATTCGATTATCGTCCCAGAAGCAGGTCGTGGCGGCGGCGGTGATGGTGATCCCGCGCTCCTGCTCCTGCTCCATCCAGTCCATGGTGGCTGCACCCTCATGGACCTCGCCGATCTTGTAGATCTTCTTGGTGTAGAACAGGATCCGCTCTGAGACCGTGGTCTTGCCAGCATCGATGTGCGCGATGATCCCGATGTTGCGGGTGCGCTCGAGTGAGTACGTTTCGGTCACGACACGCCTACCACTTGAAGTGACTGAAGGCCTTGTTCGCCTCAGCCATGCGGTGCGTGTCCTCGCGGCGCTTGACGGCGGCACCGATGCCGTTCGAGGCATCCACAAATTCCGAGGCGAGCTTCTCACCCATGCTTCGGCCGTTGCGCTTGCGGGCCGACTCGATGAGCCAGCGCATGCCCAGGCTGATGCGCCGATCGGCGCGCACCTCGACGGGGATCTGGTAGGTCGAGCCGCCCACCCGCTTGGGCTTGACCTCGATCAGGGGCATCGCGTTGCGCAGGGCGAGCTCCATGACCTCGACCCCGGAGCGGCCGGCCTGCTTCTCGCAACGGGCCAGGGCGTCCTCGAGGATGCGGCGCGCCAGCTGACGCTTGCCGCCGTGCATCAGCTTGTTGGTGAACTGGTCCAACGTCAGCGCGGAGCCGACGAGCAGTTCGTCGTACTTGCTCTTGCGGGCGATGGTTGGGCGGCGCGGCATCGAACTAGCTCTTTCCGGGCGACTTGGCGCCGTACTTCGAGCGGCTCTGCTTGCGGTCGCGCACGCCCGCGGCGTCGAGTGTTCCGCGGACGATGTGGTACTTGACCGCCGGCAGGTCCTTGACGCGGCCGCCGCGCACCAGCACCACCGAGTGCTCCTGGAGGTTGTGTCCGACGCCGGGGATATATGCGGTCACTTCCATGCCGTTGGTCAGCCTGACGCGCGCGACCTTGCGGAGCGCCGAGTTCGGCTTCTTCGGGGTGCGCGTCATCACCTGCAGACACACGCCCCGCCGCTGCGGGGCGCCGCGCCCCTCCGAGGCGGTCTGCTTGAGCGTATTGAAGGTGCGACGCAATGCTGGCGCCTTTACCTTCCTGCCTGCCGGCTTGCGGCCCTTGCGGACCAGCTGGCTGATCGTCGGCAATGAGAACCTCGCGTTCGTTCGCTTGATGCGGTCTTCCCCGGCTGAAATCGTGCGTCGCCGGCGAGCCATGGCGACCCCTCAGCAGGGTCGCGCACTGGAGCTGGCAAACGGTGCCCACGGGCACACACGAAGGCGTCCCGCGAGCGGGACACCGAAGCCGGAGTATAGGTTGCAGGCGCCTTTGGTGTCAACCGCGTGGAGCCCATGGCGCCCCTGGTCGAGCGGGTGGCTGCGCCCCGGCCTAGCGCCCTTCGGTCAGTTCGCTGAAGACCTCGTCGGCGACCTCGGCCTCGATCGACGGATCGTGGCCGGCGTCCATCAGCTCGGCGACCGTCTCGCCGGCCTCCGCCGCGGCCAGCTCGGCCTCGACGGGGTCGATCACCCCATCGTGGTCGAGGTCGGCATCGCCGGTCAGGAAGGTCATCGCCGCCTCGCGCTCGCGAAGCGTTTCGGCCTCCTCCGGCGACAGTTCGCGGGCCTTGGCGGCCGCGGCGGCCCGTGCGGCCGCGCCGGTTCCGGCCGGGATCAGCTTGCCGATGATCACGTTCTCCTTGAGTCCCAGCAGGTGATCCTTGGCGCCGTTGATGGCTGCCTCGGTGAGCACCCTGGTCGTCTCCTGGAACGAAGCCGCTGCCAGGAAGGAGCTGGTGTTCAGCGACGCCTTGGTGACTCCGAGCAGGACGGTCTGCGCGGTGGCGGGCTCGCCGCCCTCCGCCAGGATCCGGTTGTTGACCTCCTCGAACTCGAACCGATCGATCAGCTCGCTCGGCAGCAGCTCGGTGTCTCCGGCCGTGTCGACCGTCACCTTGCGCAGCATCTGCCGAACGATGATCTCGACGTGCTTGTCGGCGATCGTCACTCCCTGTGAGCGGTACACCTTCTGTACCTCGGCCACCAGGAAGCGCTGCACCGTGTCCACACCCTTGATCTGGAGCAGATCCTTCGGATTCAGCGGGCCCACCGTCAGCGCGTGACCGGCGAGCACCTCGTCCCCGGTCTCGACCAACAGCCGAGCCGAGTGCGGAACCGGGTATTCCCGGGCGTCGACGTCCTCCGAGTGGAGCGTCAACGTGCTCCCCTTCTTGGTGATCCGTCCCGCCGCCGGAGCCTTGACCTCGACGAGGTCCTCGTTATCGCCGATACGGGCCAGCAGCTGGCCCTCGGTCACCTCGTCGCCGTTCGCCACCAGCAGCTCGTGCTGCGGCGTCAGCTTCATGGGGGTGTCGTAGGTCTCGCGATGCGTCACGTGCACGACGATCGGCTGGTCGGTGCCGGCCCGCACGATCTCGACCGTGCCGTCGATCTCGGTCATGGTCGCTTGGCCCTTGGGGATGCGCGCCTCGAACAGCTCCTCGACACGCGGCAGACCCTGTGTGATGTCCTCGCCCGCCACGCCGCCGGTGTGGAACGTTCGCATCGTGAGCTGGGTTCCTGGCTCGCCGATCGACTGAGCGGCGATGATCCCAACCGCCTGGCCGAGGTCGACCAGTCGTCCTGTCGCGAGGTTGCGCCCATAGCACATGCGACAGACGCCGTGTCGAGCGGCGCAGGTGAGCGGCGACCGAACGCTGACGCGGTCGATCTTGAGCGCATCGATGCGCTCGATGGCGATCTCCCCGATCTCTTCGTCGCGAGCCGCCACCAGATCGCCGCTGGCCTCGTCGACGATGTCGATGGCCGTCATCCGGCCGACCAGGCGATCCACAAACGGCTCGGGGATCTGGGTCGACTCGTCGCGCGTGATCCAGGTCCCGAGTTCGGTACCGCAGTCGTCCTCGCGGGTGATGACGTCCTGCGCCACGTCCACCAGCCGCCGGGTCAGATAGCCCGAGTCAGCGGTGCGCAGCGCGGTATCGGCCAGTCCCTTGCGGGCTCCATGGCTCGAGATGAAGTACTCGAGCACGCTCATCCCCTCGCGCAGGTTGCTGCGGATCGGCAGGTCGATGATCCGGCCCGATGGGTCGGCCATCAGCCCGCGCATCCCGGCCAGCTGGTGCACCTGGGTGACGTTGCCACGTGCGCCCGAGTGGGTGATCATCCAGACCGATCCCTGTCGATCGAGCCCGTCGAGCATCTTCTGGGTGACATCGTCGGTCGTGCCGCGCCAGACCTCGACGGTCTGCGTGTAGCGCTCATCCTCGGTGATGAGCCCTCGGCGGAACTCGCGATCGATATCGGTGACGCGCGCATCGGCGGTGGCCAACAGGGCCGCCTTCTCCTTCGGCACGCGGATGTCGTCGATGCCGATGGTGATGCCCGCCACGGTGGCGTAGTGGAAGCCGAGCGTCTTGATCCCGTCGACCAGCTGGGTGGTGGCGGCCGGCCCGAGCTCGCGGTAGCACTGCGCGATCAGCGCCTTGAGGCCCTTGCGGTCCATCACACGGTTGACGAAGCCAAGCTCCCTGGGGATGACGGTGTTGAAGATGACCCTGCCCGGAGTCGTGTCGATCAGCTCGGTGCGCACCGCGCCGGTGCCGTCCTCGCCGCCGCTCGGATCCCAGGTCTCGAGCTCGACCTTGACCGGCGCCTGGACATGGGCGTGGCCGAGCCCAGTCGCCATGATCACTTCATCGGCGCTGGAGAAGGCCTTGCCTGCCCCCTTGGCAGATGGCTGCTCGACGGTGAGGTAATAGCAGCCAAGCACCATGTCGTGGGTCGGCGAGACCACCGGCGAGCCGTCTGCCGCGGAGAGCAGGTTCTGGGTCGAGAGCATCAGCTCCTTTGCCTCGCGCTGCGCAGCGGTCGAGAGCGGCACGTGGACCGCCATCTGGTCGCCGTCGAAGTCCGCGTTGAAGGCGAAGCAGACCAGCGGATGGATCTGGATGGCGGAGCCCTCGACGAGGACCGGCATGAAGGCCTGGATTCCCAGCCGGTGCAGGGTTGGTGCCCGGTTCAGCAGCACAGGGTGGTCCTTGATGACCTCCTCCAGCACGTCCCAGACCTCGGGCCGCACGCGCTCGACGATGCGCTTGGCGCTCTTGATGTTGTGGGCGAAGCCCTTTTCGACCAGCTGTCGCATGACGAACGGCTTGAAGAGTTCCAGCGCCATCTTCTTGGGGAGCCCGCACTGGTGCAGCTTCAGCTCAGGGCCCACCACGATCACCGAGCGACCCGAGTAGTCGACGCGCTTGCCCAGCAGGTTCTGCCGGAAGCGGCCCTGCTTGCCCTTCAGCATGTCGGACAGGCTCTTGAGCCGATGGTTGCCGGTCCCCGCGATGGCTCGGCCCCGGCGGCCGTTGTCGATCAGCGCGTCGCAGGCCTCCTGGAGCATCCGCTTCTCGTTGCGGATGATGATCTCCGGCGCCTCGAGGTCGAGGAGCCGGCTGAGCCGGTTGTTGCGGTTGATGACCCGCCGATAGAGATCGTTCAGGTCGCTGGTCGCGAAGCGGCCACCATCGAGCTGCACCATCGGGCGCAGGTCCGGCGGGATGACCGGCAGGGTGGACAGGATCATCCATTCAGGACGGGCGCCGCTTTTGCGGAAGGCCTCGATCAGGCGCAGCCGCTTGATCGCCTTCTTGCGTCGCTGTCCGGAGGTCTGCCGCATATCGATGTGCAGCTTCTGGGCGAGCTCGTCCAGGTTGAGCTGCTCGATGATCTTCTTGATCGCCTCGGCGCCCATCCCGGCGTCGAAGAGCCGGCCGTAGGCTTCGCCGAGCGAGCGGTACTCCGACTCGGTGAGCGTCTGCATGACCTTGATATCGGCGATCTGAGCCCGTGCGCTGCGCGCCGCCAGGCGCGCATCATCGGTCTCGCGGGCGACCTGCGTGCGCTCGGTGGCGAGCGCGTCGTCGATCCCGGCGGTCAGATCCGCGATTGCACTGTCGTGACGCTCCCGAGCGCTGGCGCGGGCCTCCTTGACCTCGCTGTCGAGTGCCTCGACCTCGGCCTTGACGGCCTTGCGGAGGGAGGCGAGCGCACCCTTGGCCGGCTCGCCGGCCTTGGCCACGACCTCGCCGGTCGGCGTGAAGACCAGGTCCGCGGCAACGGCCTTGCCGCCCGCCTTGAGGTCCGCCTCGATCTGCTGGGCAGCGGTCACCAGCTCTTCGCTGCGGGTGGTGAACCGCTCGTCGTGACGACGCAGCTCGGAGGCAGACTCTTCGTCGAGCTGCGTTCGCTTCTCCGCGATCGCGGATTCGAGCTCGACGCGCTTGGTCTCGACCAGCTCACCGGCGCGCGCGATCCGCTCGGACATCTCCTCGTCGATGCGCTGCATCGCCTTGTCGCGCTCGTGCTCGTCGACGCGGGTGACGACGTAGAGCGCGAAGTACAGGATCCGCTCCAGGTTGCGCGGGCTGACGTCGAGCAGGATCCCCAGGCGCGAGGGGGTCCCCTTGAAGTACCAGATGTGGCTGACCGGTGAGGCGAGCTTGATGTGGCCCATCCGCTCGCGCCGCACCTTGCTGCGGGTCACCTCGACGCCGCACTTGTCGCAGATGATCCCCTTGTAGCGAATCCGCTTGTACTTGCCGCAGTAGCACTCCCAGTCCTTGGTGGGACCG
>JANMPX010000200.1:0-3318 GCA_031370085.1 Chloroflexota bacterium
CAGGGCGGCATCTTCGGCTGGGTCAGCGACTCGGCTGCCTTCCTCGAGGCCCTCGGCAAGCCGGCGTTGACCGGCACCACGGCCTGACGGAGAAGCCGATGGCACGCCCGTCGATCAGCCAGCCGCCCTGACCGAGAGGCCAGGCATCTCGTTGTGGGGGAGGGAGGTAGAGGAGAACCAATGACAGCCAACTCTGATTACAAGCCGAAGCTCTGGGTTCCGGGCGACTGGAATGCCTTCTTCGGACTTGGCACCAACGTGCTGCTGAACGTGCTGGTGCTTTCGAGCCTGATGCTCTTTGTCATCAAGCTGCCGGCCGACACGATCGTCTTCGGCCGGATCCTGCCGGCACTCGCCATTGCGCTGCCGCTCGGCAACATCTGGTACGCGTATCTCGCGTACCGGCTGGCCAAGAAGGAGGGGCGAGACGACGTCGCGGCGATGCCGTACGGCCCCAGCGTGCCGCACTACTTCTTCGTTACCTTCGTGATCATGCTGCCGGTGCTCCTCAAGACCGGCGACGTGATGCAGGCCTACGAAGCTGGCCTGGCGTGGGCCTTCTTCATCGGCGTGGTGGTCCTGATCGGCGCCTTCATCGGCCCGACCATCCGTGCCTACACGCCCCGCGCGGCAATGCTCGGCACGCTGGCCGGCATCTCGATCGCCTTCATCAGCATGGCCGCGGCGTTCCAGATGTATACGGCGGCGTGGATTGCGCTGGCCACCTTCATGATCATCCTCCTGAGCTGGACGGCAGGCGTGCGCCTGCCATTCGGGATCCCGGGTGGTTTGGCGGCGATCGTGGTCGGCACCGCCCTGGGCTGGGCGTCCTACGCCCTCTTCGGCTGGACCGGGCTGAATCCCGATCAGGTTGGCGAGTCGTTCAAGCAGTTCGGCGTCCACCTCCCGGTCTTCGGGACCGAGGTCATCTCCGGACTGAGCAATGCCGCACCTCTGCTGGCCACCGCTATCCCCCTGGGCGTCTACAACTTCACGGAGGGGATGAACAACGTCGAGAGTGCGGCGGCGGGGGGAGACAGTTACAACCTGCGATCCATCCTGCTGGCCGATGGCCTCGGTGCCGTGGTCGGCTCATTCCTGGGCAGCCCGTTCCCGCCCGCGGTCTACATCGGGCACCCTGGCTGGAAGGCGGTCGGCGGACGGATCGGCTACTCACTGGCAACCGGCGTGGTCATCGCGCTGATCTGTCTGACCGGTATGGTCGGCTTCTTCCTGGCCGTCATCCCGGCGGCGGCGCTCTTCCCGATCCTGCTGTTCATCGGGTTGGTGATCGGCGCCCAGGCGTTCCAGACCTCGGTCGCCCGGCATGCGCCGGCGATCGTGCTGGCCGTGGTGCCGAACATCGCCCAGTGGGCGCAGACCTACGTCGATAACTCGCTGGCAGCCGCGGGCACCAACGCCCACGCGATCCTGCCAGCGCTGAACGGCAATGGCGTGCTCTACCAGGGCCTTGAGACCCTGGGTGCTGGCGCGGTGCTGGCCGGGCTGATGCTCGGGGCGATCGCGGTGTTCATCATCGACAAGCAGTACAGCCGTGCGATCGTGTACTGCCTGCTCGCAGCCGGGCTGGCGGCGGTTGGCCTGATCCACGATCCGGCCGGCCTGATCTTCAGCTTCGACGGCGGCTTCTCGGTACGCACGCCCACCCCGGTGTACCTCGGCTACGTCTTCGCGGCCGTGGTGATCTGGATCGTGGCCATGAAGGAGGGTGGAGCCTCTCCCGGCGACGTCTGGAAGGCCGTGACAACGCCACCGACAGAGGAGGAGCGCGCGGCCTGACGGCAACCGCTCCAGCGTTCTGTGGCCGGGTCCTCCGGGGCCCGGCCGCATCATTCATCGGCAGGAGGGCGTATGGCTGTCGAGCTCTTCGTCAACGGCACCCTGATGCGCAGCCTGAAGCTGCACGGCAACCTGGCCGGCGCTGATTTCCTGGGGGAGTTCCGGACCGCGTCGCACTACCGCATCTTCTCGATCGGGGATGTGCATCCCGGCATGTTCCGAGTCGAGGAGGGCGGCATCTCCATCCCTGGCGAGTTCTACCGGCTGCCCGATGCGGTGTGGGCTGCGGTCGAGGCCGGCGAGCCGCCGGGGCTGTACAAGGGCCCGGTGGAGCTGGAGGATGGGCGCTGGGTCGACGGCATCCTCTTCCCCGAGGAGATGACCGCCGGACAGCGAGAGATCACGGCCTACGGTGGCTGGCGCGCCTATGTGGAAGCCCGTGATCGGGGCGAGGTCGACTAGGCATCCCGCCTACCGCCCACCAGCCGCCAGCGCGCGGACCGCTGGTCACCACGTGCCTACAACGGCCAACATTACGCTCATTCGGGACTCTGCCTGGCCACCTGGTCAGCCCACGACTCGCGGGGGCACGTAGCGGACCGCGGGTGGCCGTTGTAGCCACCGGGTGGCTGCATGGGGTGCGTGACGCGCCCTTCAGGCCTCGCCCTCGTCTGGTCGCATGATCACCACTTCGTCGTCCGAATCGGTCTCCACCAGTCGCACGTGCACGATCTCCTCGCGGCTGGTCGGCAGGTTCTTGCCGACGTGGTCGGGACGGATCGGCAGCTCGCGGTGTCCGCGGTCGACCACCACCGCCAGTCGGACCGCACGCGGGCGACCGTGATCGGTGAGGGCGTCGAGAGCGGCGCGCACGGTGCGCCCGGTGAAGAGCACGTCGTCGACCAGGACCACGGTCTTGCCGGCGATCTCGGGCATGGCCTGTGTCTTCTTGACGATCGGCGCATGGGCCAGCTGCGTCAGGTCGTCGCGGTAGAAAGTGATATCCAGCGCCCCGACCGGCAGGCTGACCCCCTCGTGCTGCTCGATCAGGGCGGCAAGCCGGCGGGCCAGCGGGACTCCACGGCTACGGACTCCGACCAGGACCAGGTCATCGGTCCCGCCGTTGCGCTCGACGATCTCATGCGCGATCCGGGTGAGCGCACGACGCAGCTCGTCGGCATCGAGGATCTGGCGTTCACTCATGTAGGCCCGAGTCTAGCCCGATGCCGCCGTCCGCCGTCCGCCTGCGGCGGCGCCTCAAGGTCCGAAGACGGCCGGCCCGTTCCAGGGCGGCGGGTCCGCGCCGCCGCCGATCTGTCGAGTCGGTCCGCCGGCGAGCGGCACGTATTCCAGCAGCGCCGATGGCGGGTCGCCGATCCCGAATGAGGCCAGTCCGATGGTCACCACGGCGCCGCTTCCATCCGGGGTCAGGATCACGTCGACGACCCGCTCCTCGTCGCCCGGGGCAAGCCCCAGCCCCGAGGTCGAGCTCAGCAGTCCGGAGCTGATCCGCCCGAC
>JANMPX010000218.1:0-3801 GCA_031370085.1 Chloroflexota bacterium
ATAATCGATCTCTCCCAGGCTGCCGTAGGCATGACCACCGCCATCGGTGATCTCCGCCGATCGGCCGGGATGCAGATGCGGGTCGCGCGGCGCGTCGGCTGGCCGGTAGATCGGCACCGGCGCCCCGATGGACGCGTGCAATGCCTCGATCACGCCCTTGAGGTCGGCGAGATCGGCCTCCACCGGCTGGCCTTCGACCCAGCGGGGAACCCGTGGCCCGAGGAGCGCCACGCCGAGCTGCCACGCTTCGAACCGCCCCGTCCCAGCGGATTCGGCTCCCGTCTCTCGTGGCGCACCTGCCCAGTAGGTCTTGCCGACCTCGAAGAGCCACGGGTCGAGGCGTCGCTGCCGCACGTTTTCGGCGAGGGCGCCGAGCAGCGACGGGTACATCGTCGGCCGCAGCAGGCTGTGCGGCTCGGCGAGGGGATTTGCGACGTGGACGATGGACGACCCCCCTGGATCGACGCCGCCGCGCGCCAGCTCGGCCGGACCGATCAGGGCATGGGTCACGATCTCGTCAAGCCCCAGGCCGGCCATGATGCGGCGCACGCGGTGTCGGCCCTCACCTGGATCGGGCCGGAACGGCGGAAGGGTGGGTTGCGGCAGGCGCCCCACGATGCGGCCATATCCGTAGGCGCGGGCGATCTCCTCTGCGACGTCCTCCGGCGCCACGACGTCGAGCCGGTGCGGCGGCACCGTCACGTTCACCACTCGGTCAGCGGCTGGCTCGACGTCGAATCCGAGCGGTCGCAGATGCGTGCCGACCGCCTCGGCACTCAGCTCGATGCCGAGCAGCCGTTCGGTCCGGTCCAACGCCACCTCGATCTTCACCGGCGCCGATGGGCGTGGATCGCTGTCTGCGAGCGGCGAGGCGACATGTCCGCCGGTGATCTCCACGATCAGCGCCGCTGCGCGATCCCCCGCGAGGAGCGGCAGGTCGTGGGCCACTCCCTTCTCGTGGCGCATGCTGGCCTCGGAACGCAGTCCCAGCCGGCGCGCCGTGTTGCGGACCGTCGGCCCATGGAAGATGGCAGATTCCAGGATCATGCCCGTCGTCTCGGAGGTGACCTCTGTCTGCTCTCCGCCCATGATCCCCGCCAGGCCGATCGGCCGCGCCTCATCGGCGATCACCAGCATGCGGGAGTCGAGCAGGCGATCCTGGTGATCGATGGTGGTCAGCCGCTCTCCGTCCCGGGCCCGGCGCACCACGATCTGGCCGCCGGGGATACCCGCGGCGTCATAGGCGTGCATCGGCTGGCCGAGCTCGTGCATCACGTAGTTCGTGACGTCGACCACTGCGCTGATGGGGCGCATGCCGGCAGCGAGCAGGCGCCGCTGCATCCAGGCCGGCGACGGGCCATTGCTGATCCCTTCGAACCAGCGCCCTGTGAACCGCGGGCAGGCTTCGGCGTCCTCGATGCGCAACTGCACCTGCCGCGTGCCGGCCGCGCCCGGGACAGCCGGGGGGTGTATCTCGGGCAGGCGCAGCGAAGCGCCGCTGAACGCCGCGATCTCGCGGGCAAGCCCAATCATCGACAGAGCGTCGCCACGGTTTGGCTTCACATCCACGTCGAGGACCACTTCGCCGAGGATCGGCCGCAGGTCGGCGCCGAGCCGATACTCGTCGGCGGTGCCGAGGATGTGGATCCCTTCCGCGTCGGCGCCGATGCCCAGCTCGATCGCGGAGCAGAGCATGCCCTGGGACTCGACGCCGCGGATCTTGCTGCGCTCGATGGTCCGTCCGCCGGCAAGCGTCGCTCCCGCGCGAGCCACGGGCACCAGCTGGCCCGGCGCGATGTTGTCAGCGCCGCAGACCACCTGCAGCTGTTCGCCCTCCCCCACCTCGACCCGCGTCAGCCACAGCTTGTCGGCGTTTGGGTGCCGCTCGACGCTGAGGAGTCGCCCGACGACCACATCGGTCCAGTCTGCCCCGGAGACCTCGATCCTCTGCACCTCCATGCCCCGCAGGGTCAGCTCCTCGGCCAGGGCATGCGGCGGCAGGTCGATGGTCACGTAGTCGCGCAGCCAGGAGAGTGGGACGAGCATCTCGTCTACCGGCCGCCGGAGAACTGCGAGAGAAAGCGCAGGTCGGCGCCCATCAGCAGGCGCAGGTCGGGAATGCCGTGGCGCAGCAGGGTGATCCGATCCAGACCCATGCCGAATGCGTATCCCTGGTACAGATCAGGGTCGATGCCGCCAGCTCGAAGCACGGTCGGGTGGACCATGCCCGCGCCGAGGATGGTCATCCAGCCCGAGCGCCCGCAGGCCGGACAGCCCGGTCCGCCACACACCAGGCAGCTGATATCGAAGGCGACGCTCGGCTCGGTGAACGGGTAGTAGCCGGGGCGGAAGCGTGTCCTGGTCGTCTCGCCGTACAGGGCGCGAGCGAACTCCTCGAGCATCCCCTTGAGGTCGGCCAGGCTGGTGTCGCGATCGACGACCAGGCCTTCGACCTGGAAGAACTCGAAGTTGTGCGATGCGTCGACCGCCTCGTAGCGAAAGCAGCGCCCAGGGGTGATGACCCTGATCGGCGGGAGGAGCTCACGCATCGCACGGATCTGCACCGGGCTGGTGTGGGTACGCAGGATGGTGCCGTCTTCTGCCGGGCGCGGAGGATCGGTCCCCGGCTCCGCCACGTAGAGCGTGTCCCACAGGTCGCGTGACGGGTGATCGCGCGGGATATTGAGCGCCTCGAAATTCATGACCTCGGTCTCGATCTCGGGCCCTTCGAAGATCTCGAATCCGAACGCGTGGAAGATCTCCCGCAGGTCGCGCTCGACGCTCAGGGTCGGGTGAAGATGGCCAACGCGCAGCGGACGGCCCGGCGCCGACACGTCGATCGCCTCGGAAGCCATGCGCGCTGCGGACGTCTCCGACTCGAGGAGCGCCAGGCGCGCGCTGATCGCGTGGTTGATCTCGTCGCGGATCGCGTTGGCCAGCTGCCCGATCTTCGGCCGCTCGGTGGCGTCGACTCGTGGCAGCTCGTGCAGCAGCTCGGTGAGCTCACCCGAGCGGCCAACGAGGGCGCTTCGAAGGGTTTCGACCGCGGCCGGGTCGCTCGCCGCATCGAGGCCCTTGCGCGCGGCAGCGCGCACCAGCTCGAGCCGTGCCGGCAGGTCACTCATCGGGCTGTGCGAGCGGTCTCTTCATCGGTCCATCTCAGATCATCGGTGAAATCAAACGACCCCGCTCCGCGTTTTGGGAGCAGGGTCGGTGGGGGCCGGCGTTGTCCGACGTCGGCTAGCCGCTGAAGGACGCCTTTGCCATCTCGACCATCTTGCTGAAGGCGCCTGCGTCGCGGATCGCCAGGTCGGCGAGCATCTTGCGGTCGACCGTCACCCCGGCCGACTTGAGACCGGCAATGACGCGGCCGTAGGGCAACCCGTTCTGGCGCGCCGCGGCGTTGATGCGCTCGATCCACAGGCGCCGCATATCGCGCTTGCGGTCACGCCGATCGCGATACGCGTAGACGAGAGCGTGGAAGAGCGCTTCGCGGGCGGGGCGGGCGGTCTCTCCACCGGACCACCTCCCATAACCGTGCAACCCAAACGACCCCGCTCCGCGTTTTGGGAGCAGGGTCGGGGGGGGGCCGGCGTCGTCCAACGTCGGCTAGCCGCTGAAGGAGGCCTTTGCCATCTCGACCATCTTGCTGAAGGCGCCTGCGTCGCGGATCGCCAGGTCGGCGAGCATCTTGCGGTCGACCGTCACCCCCGCTGACTTCAGACCGGCTATGAAGCGGCCGTAGGGCAGCCCGTTCTGGCGCGCCGCGGCGTTGATGCGCTCGATCCACAGGCGCCGCAT
>JANMPX010000226.1:0-8989 GCA_031370085.1 Chloroflexota bacterium
CCGCGATCCAGTCCGAGCTTGAGGCAGCGGATCGCGTCGGTGATCACCCCGGCGGAGTTCGGCGAATCCCAGACCTCGAGCTTCAGCTCCGCATTGAGCGGGACGTCGCCGAAGGTTGTGCCCTCCATCCGGATGTAGCTCCACTTGCGGTCCTTGAGCCACGGAACGTAGTCGGATGGGCCGACGTGGATGTCGCCGGGATCGAGGTCGTAGTCGAGCATCGAGGTCACGGCGTTCGTCTTGCTGATCTTCTTGCTCTCGAGGCGCTCGCGCTCGAGCATGTTCAGGAAGTCGGTGTTGCCACCGAAATTGAGCTGGTAGGTGCGGTCGATGCGCACGCCACGATCCATGAACAGGCGGGTCAGGACGCGGTGCGTGATGGTCGCTCCGACCTGGCTCTTGATGTCGTCGCCGATCACTGGCAGACCGCGCTCCGCGAAGCGACGCTGCCAGTACGGCTCCCGGCCGATGAAGACCGGAATGGCGTTGATGAAACCGACGCCCGCCTGCAGCGCCTGCTCGACGTACCACTTCGTCGCTTCTTCGCTGCCGACCGGCAGGTATGAGACGACCATGTCGACGCCA
Organism: Chloroflexota bacterium; assembly: GCA_031370085.1. Taxonomy (GTDB): domain Bacteria; phylum Chloroflexota; class Limnocylindria; order QHBO01; family QHBO01; genus CF-167. The sequence continues at coordinate 586 of JANMPX010000226.1, forward strand.
CGATCCTTGAGTATGCCGACCACGTCAGCCGTGGGACCGGGCGCCTTCTCGATCACCTGGGAGAGGTACTTGCCCAGCCCGTCGTGGGTCATCCCGCGCTCGACCGTTACCCCGGTGTGCGGCACGTCGGCGAACTTGAAGGTGTTGTTCTGACCGGCGAAGACCGCCTCGGAAAGATCCTTGCCCACCTTGGTCTTGTCGATGTCGAAGGCGGCCACGAACTCGATATCACGGATCCGATAGCCCCCCAGGTTGACGTGCATCAGGCCGGGCACGAAGTCCTCGTCCTTGACGTTCTCGTAGTAGTAGCGCCCCTGGACGAGGCTGGACGCGCAGTTGCCGACCCCCACGATTGCCACGCGGATCTTGCCGTCCGCGGCGCGGTGGCCGTTGGTCGAGTTCTTGCCGGTGCTGGTAGCCACGCTGGTCAGTTCTCCCTTGAGCTTTCAGCGCCGACCGTCGTGCGCGCCTGCGCCTCGACCAGTCGGCGGACATGCCAAATCCGTTGCACGGTGGTCGCCACCGCCAGCAGGGCGATGATGGCGATGGCACCGATGAGTCCGATATCGAAGCCGATGCCGGCGAGCGCGATACCGGCCACGATGAGCGCCAGGCGCTCCGTGCGGGGCGCGAGCCCGACCGACGCGTCAAGCCCGATTCCCTCCGCCTTGGCGCGGGTGTAGCTGACCATGAACGACCCCGCCAGGGCGGCCAGCGCCAGCAGGACCGGGCCGATCGGGTCGCTCGAGACCCGCAGGTAATAGGCCACGATGCCGCCGTACAGGATTGCCTCGCCGGCGCGGTCGAGGGTCGAGTCAAGGAAGCTGCCAAAGGCGCTGGTGCCGCCGGTCGCCCGGGCGAGCGCGCCGTCGACCGCGTCGAGCAACGATCCGGCGACCAGGAGCGCCGCACCGGGCAGCAGCTGGCCAACCGCGACCAGCGCGGCAGCGACCAGGACGATCACGAATCCGGCGACGGTCACCTCGTTGGGGGTGAGCCGCAGCCACATTGCCAGGCGGACGACCGGCGCCAGCAGCGCACGCCCTGACTCCTTGATGCGATCCGACACGATCGAACTGCCGCGCAGGTCGTGGAGCTCCGGTCGGCTAGCGGACATCGGCCACCTCGGAGCTGGCGCTGACGCGCGCCATACCGATTCCGGAGGTGCCGCCCACCAGGCGTTCCTCCGTCTCGTGCAGCTCGTCGAAGGCCGCGGTGCGCAGGCGGCAGATCGTTTCGCGACCGTGGCGCTGCGTGTCGAGCAGGCCCGCCAGCCGCAGGATGCGCAGGTGCCAGCTGATAAGTGGCTGCGACAGGGCGACCCGGGCAGACAGCTCGTTGACCGGCATCGGCCCGTGCTCGGCGAGCAGGCTGATCACGCGCAGGCGCGTCTCGTCGCCGAGCGCGCGGTAGAGGGTGCGCAGTCGGCGGAGGTCGCGTTCGCCGCTTGTTTCGGGAGCGAGGGTCATCTCGTCTCGTGGTAGGGGGCTGGGGCGCCGTGGCGCAGGCCAGGTGCCGAACATATAAGCGAGAGTTGATGATATTGCAGCGGGCACCGGCGGTCAAGGGCCATTGGCCAGGTGGCTCGGGGGCGGTGCTAGACTGGCCGCCCGACGGGCACCCGACACGATCGAGGAGGTGCGAACTGACAAGCTCCACCCCCGATGCGCTGTGGGCTTCGGGCTCGGTCAAGGTGCTCCGACCGGCGGCGGTCGTCTGCGACCATCTGACACGCGTCATCCGCGGGGTCCGCCTGCTCGATCGGGTCGACCTGACGATTCGCGTCGGCGCGCGCGTGCTCGTCGTCTCCGACCCGCCCGAATCCGCTTCGCTCCTCCTCCGGATCCTGGCTGGCCTCGCCCACGCCGAAGCCGGCGCGATTCGCATCGCGGGCGTCTCCCGCGCCGACGATTCCGCGGACGGCTGGGCGCGACGCATCGGCTATGTCGGGCCGGAGAGCGGGATCTACCCCTGGATGTCGCCCGGCGAGGTACTCGACCTGGCGGGCAGGCTTGCCGGCTACGAGCCCGAGGAGCGAGATCGCCGCACCGATGCGGTGGCTGAGCGCTACCGGCTTGGTGTGCACCTCGATGAACCGGTCCGTCGCGGAGGGCCGGCGTTGGCTCAGCGCACCGCACTGGCCTCCGCCATGCTCACCGACCCCGAGGTGGTGCTCCTCGACGAGCCACTCCGGGCCGTCGACCCGCCCGAGCGCAGGCGACTGCTCAATCTCCCGGGTCGGCGGCGCACGATGCTGCTGGCCAGCCGCCTTCCGGCCAGCGAGGCGGGCATTGTCAACGAGATGCTCCTCCTGCACCGGGGCCGGGTTGCCATGCATCGACCCATCCGCGACCTCGAGGAGCATGGGCTGGAGCTCTCGGTTCGGGGGATCGAGGCGCTCGCCGAATTCATGGGCATCGATCGGACGACGCCGACCCAGGCTGCCGGATGAGTCGCCTCCCGGCCCTGCTGCGCCTCGCCCTGCACGAGCTGTGGATCAGCTATCGGCTGATCCCGATCATCGGTCTCCCGACGGTCGCCGGCGCCTTCGTCTCGCTGGTGCCGGCGGATCTTGCCGCGCCTGGAGCGGTGGCGGGATCGGCCCATTGGCTGGCGATTGGGCTCGCGGTGGCCCTTCCCGTGGTCGGGGCCGTCGCAGCGGCGACGCTTGCGGCCGAGCGCGGCCGAGGCACGCTGGCCTGGATGGCCGTTCGCGCGGTTCTCCGCTCGTCGGTGGTCGTGGCCTGGTTCCTGGGCTTCGCCCTCCTGCTGGCGATCGGCGTCGCCCTGGGAGCCGCCGGTGCCTGGCTGGCTGCGCTCGAGCGAGCCGAGACACCCCCGGATCCGGGCCCGTTCATGTTTGCGGTCACAGGAACGATCTTCATCGGGCTGCTGGTCATCGCGCTTGGACTGCTGATCGGATCACGCTTGGCAGCGCGTCCGGCGGCGCTCCTGACGGCGCTCGTGAGCGCGACGGCGCTGGTCGTGACCCTGGTGCTGCCGCAGGCGGACCACCAGTTGCCGACCGGGGCGCTTGCGGTCCTGTACGGCCTCGATCAGGCAACCCGACCGATCAGCGATGCGGTCAGGTCGGCGGGCCTCAGCCTCGCTGCCACTGCCGTCCTGCTCGTCTTCGCGGCCGCCGGGACCGAGCGCGCGGACCTGTGAGGCGCCAGGCGGGGGAGCTGCGGCCCGCCGCCGCCTGGGGGGTGCTGGCCGTCGCTTCGCTGGGGGTCTTCCTTGGCGGCGCCGAATTGATGGTGGTGGCCATTGCGCTGCCCTCGGTGGTGGCCGACTTCGGCGGCTGGGGTGACCTGGCGCGAGCCAGCTGGATCGTGAATGCCTACCTGATCGCCTACGTGGTGGCGATGCCGATGGCCGGACGGGCCGCCGACCTCTGGGGTGCGCGCCGCCTGTATCTTGTCGCCCTCGTCCTGTTCGCGGCTGGGAGCCTGGGAGCAGGCCTGTCCCGGTCGGCCGGGATCGACTGGCTGATCGCCGCCCGTGTCGTGCAGGGCTTCGGTGGCGGCGCCCTGGTCCCCTTGTCGATGGCCCTGGCCAGCCACCTGTTCCGAGGTCGGGCTCGCGCCGCGGCACTCGGCGTCGAAGGGGCCGCCACCTTTGTCGGGATGGCGGTCGGGCCCGCCTACGGCGCGTGGGTTCTGCTCAACGTTTCGCTGCCGGTGCCGGGGCTGGACCTGGTTGGGTGGCAATGGATCTTCTTCCTCAACGTTCCGGTCGCGATCCTCACATTGCTGCTCGTGTACCTGGTGGCCGGCGGGATCGAAACGCCGCGGAGCCGGGGGCGGCTCGACCTTCCTGGTGCCGCGCTGGCCACGATCGGTCTGGTGGCCGGGGTGGCCGCGGTCAGCCTGGCCGGCGAGCGTGGCTGGGGCGACCCGCAGATCCTCTTCGCCTTCGGGGTGGCGATCCTGACGCTGGCCGGCTTTGTCTGGTTCGAGCTGGGACGCGACGATCCGCTGGTCGATCCACGGCTGTTTGCAGATCGACGCTTTGCGGCGGCCAACGCCGTCAGCCTGCTCACGGGCTACACGCTCGCCACCGCGATCATCGGCGGGCCGGTCTTCGTCAATCGCGTTCTGAACGCCGGGCCCGACCTGGCGGCCGGCGCCCTCACGGCCCTGACCGCCGCCATCGCCGGCGGGGCGCTGGTCGGCGGGGTGGTCGCTGGCCGGGTTGGCGAGCGCGTCACGGCAGCCGCCGGAGTGGCGCTGACCGCGGTTGGCCTGGCGCTGGCGCTCGGATGGGACGTCGGCACCGACCTGGGACGCCTGCAACGCGACCTTGCGATCTATGGCGTGGGGTTCGGGCTGACCGTGTCTCCGCGCGCGGTGGCTGCCGTGGAGGCGGCCGGCGCCGCTTCCTACGGGGTCGCCAGCGCAATGCTGCAGATCACCCGAACGATCGGGATGAGCATCGGGCTGGCGTTGCTGACCAGCATCGGGAAGAGCCGCATCGATGAGCTCAACGTCCTGGTGAATGATCCGGTGCGGCGCGACGCCCTGGTCGTCGGGCTGGGGCACCCGGGCTTGGTGGGCGTCGATCCGGCCTCCAGCCTGGCGCTGGTCGCATTGCTCGAAGATTGGTCGCGTGGCGAATCGGCGGGGGTGCTGCGCCTCGTGCTGGGCATAGCGCTTGGGGTGGCCGTCCTGACGGTGCTGCCTGCGCTGCTGGTCGGCGCCAGACGTCCGCGGACCGGCGCCGCTCAGGAGACCGGGAGCGCCACGATGACCAGCTCGCCGTAGTTGCGGTTGAAGCCCTGGCTCGTCTGGAGGGTCAGCCGCTCGTGATCGGTCTTCCGCGTCCAGATCTGACCCGCGCAGCCCGCCGGGGCGAGACGCAGGGCGAGCGGCGGACTCGGGTCGGGCGCAGACCGGCTGTCGGGACAGCTCACGTTGGGGTGGATCTCGGTGACGCGGTAGCGCAGGACCTGCCCATCGGACATCTGGATCTTCACCTCCGCGCCGAGCTGCACGTTCCACAGCCGCTTGAAGAGGCGCAGCTCGGCATGGCCGAAGATGTAGCTGTTGGTGCCGCGTCCAGGCTGCGTTCCGCCGCGCAGGATGTATGCGGCGTCCTCGGGTGGGAAATCGTTCTGGGTGCTGGTGGTCGCCTGTTTGACCCGGGTGTTCAAGCCGACCGATGCGACCGCGATCTGGACCGCGACCCAGTTGGCGGGAATCGGCGTCGGCACCGGGGTGAAGGTGGGGGTCGGGGCCGCAGTGAGCGGACTGCTGCCGCTCGGCTCCGGGCTGGCGGAGGGGGTGGCGGGAGGCGACGTCGCATCCGGGATGCTGGGCAGCGCGACGCCCGGGGCGTCAAGCCCGAATTGAGCTGCGACGATCAGCATTGCGCCCACCACCGTCAGCAGCAGCGGCACCACCAGGCCGGGAGCGGAGAGGCGTCTCATCAGGCGGGAGTCTAGCAAGGCCAGGCGCCGGCCCGATCAGAGGAGGCTGGCGACCGCTCCGCGGACCAGTCCCAGGATCGGCTCCGGGAAGATGCCGAGCAGGACGACGCCGCCAACCGACAGCACGAGCGCGAGCGATCCGAACGGTGAGCGGTCGACCTGCGCAGGTTCCTTCTCGGCGTCGCGCATGTACATGTAGACGATCACGCGCAGGTAGTAGAAGGCGGCCAGCGCCGCGTTGAGGGCGACCGCCACGGCCAGCCAGGCGACCCCCGCGTCGACGGTGGCCACCAGCACGTACAGCTTGGCGAAGAAGCCCACGGTCGGCGGGATGCCGGTGAGCGACAGGAGCAGCACGGCCATGGCCGCCGCCAGCCACGGGGCGCGCCCGGATAGCCCGGCGAACGAGGCGAGACCGCCAAAGCGGCGCACGTCTCGTTGCAGCATGCCGACGACGGCGAAGGCGGCGACGTTCATGGCGGCGTACCCGAGCAGGTAGAAGAGCACCGCCTCGATTCCGTGCTGGCGAATGGCCGGATCGGTCGCGTGCGCGAATGCTGCGAGGCCGGCCAGGATGTAGCCGGTGTGGGCGATGCTCGAATAGGCAAGCATCCGTTTCACGTTGGTCTGCATCAGGGCCACGATGTTGCCGCCGGTCATGGTCAGCACGGCCAGGATGGCCATCACTCCGAACCAGTCGGCGCCGTTGGCTCCCAGCCCGTCGGCGAAGAGCCGGACCAGCAGGGCGAAGGCGCCGACCTTGGGCCCCACCGACAGGAAGCCGGTGATCGGCGTCGGGGCACCCTGGTAGGCGTCGGGGGTCCAGTAGTGGAACGGCACCGCGGCCGCCTTGAAGGTGGCGCCCACCGTCAGCAGAGCCACCGCAACGAGGCCTGCCGGTCCGCGGGAACCATCGAGCACCGCTCCCATGTCCGCGATCCGGGTCGAGCCGGAGAGCCCGTAAGTCCAGCTGATGCCGAAGAGCAGGATGGCGCTGGCGAAGCTGCCGAGCAGGAAGTACTTGAGCCCGCCCTCGTTGCTGTAGCGATCGGTCTTGTGGAAGCCGGTCATCACATAGGCCGGCATGACCATCAGCTCCAGGCCGATGAAGAGGGTGATCAGGTCGGCGCTCGAGGCGAGGACGAAGATGCCGATCACGCTGAACAGGAGGATCACGTTGAATTCGCCCAGCGGCAGCCGGCGCTGGGCGAGGTAGGCCGGCACGAACAGCGCGGCCAGGACCGCGGTGACGATGGCCGTGAGCTTGAAGAAGACCGACAGATCATCGACCCGGTAGAAGCCGGCGAAGACGGTGTCGTTGACGCCCCAGGTGGGCAGCAGGGCGGCCGCGGCAAGCACCAGCACCGCGACCGTCAACGGGGTGAGGAGCCACTTGTGGTCACGGGGCAGGAAGAGGTCGACGCTGATCACCACCAGCACGCCAACGGTGAGCAGCAGCTCGGGCAGGATGGTGGCGAGATCGTTGGCTACCACGGCAGGCTCCACGAGGTCAGCCCGCCAGAGGCATTGACCGAATCCAGGATCCGCTGCATCGGCCCGGCCACGGCGTCGAGGATCGGCTTCGGGAAGACCCCCAGGCCCACGACCAGCATGATCAGCGGCGCCAGGGCCAGCCATTCGTTGCGGGTCAGATCGGTGAGCGACGGCCACCAGCGACGCATCCAATCCGACGGCACGGTGAAGAAGACGCGCTGGAACATCCACAGCATGTAGACCGCGCTGGCGATCACCACCAGCATGGTGGCCGCTGCCACCCAGCCGGAATACTCGAAGGCGCCCAGCACCACCAGGAACTCGCCGATGAAGCCCGACAGGCCGGGCAGGCCGATGCTGGCGAAGGTGAACAGCCCGAAGATCGCCGCGTACTGCGGCAGTCGGCCGTTCAGGCCGCCCATGTGCGCGATCTGTCGATCGTGGGTCCGCTCGTAGATGACCCCCACCAGCAGGAAGAGGGCACCGGTCGTCACTCCGTGGCTGACCATCTGGAAGACGGCGCCCTGCAGGCCCTGGATATTGAAGACGAATGCGCCGAGCATGACGAAGCCCATGTGGCTGACCGATGAGTAGGCGATCAGCTTCTTGAGATCGGGCTGCACCATGCTCACCAGCGCGCCGTACAGGACGGCGATGACCGCCAGGCCGATGACGTACGGGGCGAAGGTCTTGGCGGCGTCGGGCAGGAGCGGCAGTGAGTAGCGCAGGAAGCCGTAGCCGCCCAGCTTGAGCAGCACGCCGGCCAGGATGATGCTGCCCGCCGTCGGCGCCTCGACGTGGGCATCGGGCAGCCAGGTGTGGAACGGCCACATCGGGACCTTGATGGCGAAGGCCAGGAAGAAGGCGATGAAGGCGAGCGCCTGGAGCGAGTCCGCGTAGGCAAAGCCGCGGAGCGCCTCGTAGCTGAAGGTGAACGGGCTGCCCGCCGCGGCATGCGCGATCGCCACCGCCAGGATGGCGACCAGCATCAGCAGCGACCCGACCAGGGTGTAGATCACGAACTTGACCGTCGCGTAGATCCGCCGCGGTCCGCCCCAGATCCCGAGGATCAGGTACATCGGGATCAGGCTGATCTCCCAGAAGACGTAGAACAGGAACAGGTCGAGGCTGACGAACACGCCGAGCATGCCGACCATCAGCAGCAGCATGGTGGCGTAGTACTCCTTGACCCGCACCTGGATCGGATCCCAGGAGTAGAAGATGCTCACCACGCTCAGCACGGTGGTGAGCAGCACCATGACGGTCGACAGTCCGTCGACCCCCAGCGTGTAGCGCATCCCGAAGGCCGGGATCCAGGAGAGCTCCTCGCGGTACTGGAACTCGGCGCCCGAGGTCTGGTAGCCGAGCAGCGCAAGGCTGAAGCCGAAGCTGGCCAGGGCGGCGGCGAGCGCCACCCCGCGGATCGCCCGGTGGTTGTCGCCCGGCACGAAGAGGAGCGCCAGCACGCCGACCAGCGGG
>JANMPX010000239.1:0-2264 GCA_031370085.1 Chloroflexota bacterium
GGTCCACAGTGAGCCAAGGATCTCCAGGAAGTAGTTGATCAGCAGGAAGGCCATGCTCAGGCCGATGGCGGGCGCGTGACGGTCGAAGGTCACCGAGGCGGCCAGTCCGAACGCGGCGAAGGCGCCCCACAGCATGAGGCCGTTCAGGAAGACGAGCGGCATGTTGGCCAGCTCCACCTGGTCGGTCACGTTCTGGATGGCCATGCCGATGATCTGGCCGATCAGCAGCGCTCCCAGCACCACGCCGATCAGGATCGCCGCTGCCGCGGCGAGCGTGACGTACAGCGTTCGCCGCGAGATCGGCCGCGTGAGGAGCACCTCCAGCGTCCCTCGCTCACGCTCGCCGGCGACCGCGCCGGCGGTCGACCCGACGGCGAAGATTCCGATGAAGGCGATCGCCAGCGGGTGCTCCATGCCGAGCGTCAGGGCGCCGGGCAGGGTGAAGAGGCTGCCCGAGCCGAAGTTCAGGAGCTGCTTCGGAATGGCGCCCGAGTTCGCCAGACCCTTGAGGGCATCGGAGAAGCCAACGTAGATGGTCGGCAGCAGGATCCCCCAGCCAAGCGCGGCAAGCGCGACGGCCAGCAACCGGACGCGGTTCCAGCGCAGGGTCTGGACCAGGACTCGCAGGTTCACCCGCGCACCTCCTCGCTCGCGTCGTCGCCCGCGTAGAACTCGAGGAATGCCTCCTCGAGGCGCGCCGGCTCGATCGTCAGATCCTCGAGCGACGGCGAGGCGATGGCTCGCACGAACGGGGCCACCTCGCCGAGCAGGGTGGCGGTCATCCGATCGCCCTTGACCACGACATCGGCCAGGCCGGGGATCTCCGCCAGGTCGGGCGCCAATCCGCGCCAGCGCAGCTGGACCCGGCGCTTGCGACGCGCCAGCAGCTCGTTAACGTGCTGCAGCGCCATCAGGTGGCCTGCCCGGATGATGGCAACTCGATCGCACATGCGCTCGACCTCCGACAGCACGTGGCTGGAGAAGAAGATGGTCCGGCCCTGCGCGCGCAGCTCGTCCATGAGCCCGTAGAAGGCCTGCTGCATCAGCGGGTCGAGGCCTTCGGTCGGCTCGTCGAGGATCGCCAGCTCGGGATCATGCTGCAGTGCCTGGATGACGCCGATCTTCTGGCGCATCCCGCGCGAGTAATCGCGGATCTTGCGCCGCAGCACGCTGGCGGGCATCTGCAGCTTCTCGCAGAGCTCCTCGCGACGCACCGGCGGCGACCCCTGCAGGTCGGACAGGTAGTCGAGGGCGCTCGCTCCGCTGAGCGAGTCATAGACCACGATCCCGCCGGGCAGGTAGCCGATTCGGCTACGGATGGCGACCGAGTCGGTGGTCACATCCAGGCCGAGGACGGTGGCCGAGCCCGAGGTCGGGTGCAGAAAGCCGAGCAGGGTGCGAATCAGGGTCGACTTTCCGGCGCCGTTGGGGCCCAGGAAACCGAAGATCTCGCCGGCGCGCACATCCAGCGTCAGGTCGACCAGGGCGTGCACCTTGCCGTAATGCTTGGTCAGCGCCTGCGTGGCGATGACGGCCTGCGGCGTGCCCGGCGGCGCGGAATCCATGGGGCGCAATCTACTACGAGCCGGTGACGGCGGGAGCCGCCAACCGCCGGCACCGGCCTCGATCGCCTTCGCGGGCCGGCCTGACCCTCTGCTACACTCTGCTTCCCGAACCGCCACGCGGCGCCCGCTGCGGCGGTTCTGCCGTGTCAGCGCACAGGAATCATCCCATGAAGATCGCTGTCCCACGCGAGACCGCGGCCGGCGAAACGCGTGTCGCCCTGACTCCACAGGCTGCCGCGGCGTTGATCGCGGAGGGCGTCGAGGTGCTGGTCCAGGCTGGTGCCGGCGAGGCCTCATCCATTCTCGACGCCGACTTCGCGGCTGCTGGGGCGACCATTGTGCCGGACGCCCCCGCCGTCTACGGGCAGGCCGACATGCTGCTCCGCGTCGGCCGGCCGTCTGACGAGGAGATTGGCATGCTGCGGCCCGGCATGGTCGTGATCGGCACCCTGGGGACGCTCGCCAATCCGCAGCTCGCGGAGCGACTGGCGGCCAGCGGCGCCACCGCCATCAGCATGGATGCCATCCCGCGCATCACCCGCGCGCAGAGCATGGACACCCTCTCCAGCCAGGCCACCGTGGGCGGCTACAAGGCGGTCCTGCTGGCTGCCGATCGGCTTCCCAAGTTCATGCCGCTGCTGACGACCGCGGCCGGCACCGTTCGCCCGGCGCGTGGCATCGTGATGGGCGCCGGGGTAG
>JANMPX010000242.1:0-7106 GCA_031370085.1 Chloroflexota bacterium
GATGAAGGCCTGCCCTCCCCGCCCGGGGTCGACGGTCATCACCAGCAGCAGGTCGATGCGATCGAGGTAGGGAATGACCGCGGCGGCCTCGGTTTCGGGGTTGAGTGCCATTCCGACGCTGCGCCCGGTGGCTCGGATGGCCTCGATCACCTCGTCCGGACCATCGTCGGCCTCGATGTGAAAGACGATCAGGTCGCTTCCCCCGTCCGAGAAGGCGCGGACATGGCGCAGCGGCTGGCTGATCATCAGGTGGCTATGGATCGGCAAGCCGGCGGCGCTGCCGCGAATCGCGCTGGCGACCGCCGGACCGAAGGTGATGTTCTCGACGAAGTGGCCATCCATCACGTCGATGTGGATCGAGTCGACGCCACCGTCGACCGCGCGGCGCACCTCATCCCCGAGCGCGGCGAAGTCCGCGGTCAAGAGGCTGGCCGAAATCTGCGGCCGACCGGTGGTCATGCCACCGGGACCGCACTGATCGGCGCGGGGGCCGCCTGGGACGGCAGGCGCCTGCCGGCGAGCTGCGCGTGCAGCTGACCGCACGCGGCGTCGATCTCGCGACCCCGCGTGTCCCGGACCGTGACCGGTATGCCGGCCCCGCGGAGCACCGCGCTGAACGCGGCGATGCCGGCCGGCGGCGTGCCGCTCCAGCGCGAGCCCGGGGTCGGATTGAGCGGGATGAGGTTCACGTGACAAAGCCAGCCCGCGGCCAGTCCCGCGAGCCATTCGGCGAGGCGCGGCGCGTCGTTGAGCTCGTTGATGAGCACGTATTCGAGGCTGACGCGGCGACCCGTCGCGGCTGCGAAGCGTCGGCCGGCGGCGAGGACCTCGGCGACCGGCCACTTTCGGTTGATAGGCACCAGCTCGTCGCGCAACGCGTCATCCGGCGCGTGAAGGCTGATCGCCAGGTTGACCTGCGGCAGCTCCTCGATCATGCGATCGATGCCCGGCACCACCCCCGAGGTGCTGACGGTGATGTGCCGCGCCCCGATCCCCAGCCGCGCGGGATCGTTCAGCAGACGCACCGCCGCGAAGACGCGACTGGCATTGTTCAGTGGCTCGCCCATCCCCATGAACACGATGTTGTAGTGACCGGTCCGGGCGCCGGGGCGCCAATCGTCGCCGAGCGCCAGCCACGGCGCTCGATGCCAGTAAAGGACCTGGTCGACGATCTCGCCGGGGGTCAGCTGCCGTCCGAAGCCCGCCTGCCCGGTGGCACAGAACGGACAGCCCACGGCGCAGCCGGCCTGCGAGCTGATGCAGATGGTCGTCCGGTAGCCGGTCCGCCCTCGCCGCGGCGAGCGCATCAGGACCGACTCGATGCGCTGCCCATCGGCCAGTTCGTGCACCGCCTTGGCTGTGAGCCCCCCGTCGGCGGTGAGGACGTGGCTGGCCGTGATCGAAGAGAACCTGAATGCCCCCGCGGCCGCATCGCGGGTCGCCAGCGGAAGATCGCTCACCTCGTTGAAGCCCGCGACACTCGGCCGGTGGGCCCCGGCAAGGAGCTGGTCGGCCCGATACGCAGGCTCGCCGCGGGCGGCGAGCCACGCGACGAGCGCATCGGTGTCCACCTCGCTGATCGCCGGCAGGGTTCCGGCGACAGGAAGATCAGTCACGACGTCCCATGATCAGCATCAGGTAGTACAGGAAGGTGAGCAGGGCGGCCAGCGCCGCCGCCACATAGGTCCAGGCGGCGGCCTTGAGGACCTCGCGCGCGCCGGTCTGGCGCTCACCGGAGAGCCCGAGGTTGCCGACGAAGGCGAGGGCCTTGCCCGACGCACCGATCTCGACCGGAAGTGTCATGAAGGTGAAGGCCACGGCCGCCCCGAAGGCGACCAGACCGACCACCGCCAGGCCCATCAGGTTGAACCAGATGCCGCCGATGATGAGCCATGGTGCGAGCCCCGAGCCCAGCTGCACGGCGGGCACGATCGCCTGGCGAGCCGCCATCCAGGGATCGCGCTGGCGGTCCTGCAGGGCGTGGCCGACCTCGTGGGCGATCACCGCCGCCGAGGCGACCGACAGGGTCGGCGCCGCCCCGCCGGCGAGCAGCCGCGGGTCGGCCACCGTGCCGGAGATGCGCATCACCTTGACGCGCGGATCGTATTGATCGGTCAGCTGGCCCGCGATCGGCTCGACGCCGACATCGGTCAGTCCTTGCATGTCGAGCAGCTTGCGCGCGAAATCAAATGGCGTGAGGTTGATCCCGGAGTCGACCTTCGACCACCGGGCGTAGGTCGCTCGGACGCGCCAAGCCGCCCACCCGGTGATGGCGATGCTCGGCAGCATGACCAGCAGCAGGTACGGCAGGAGCCCAGTCATGGTTGTTGTTGCTACCTCCTTGGAAGCTCGCCGAGTATAGCCGAGCGTTCCTGCAGGATCGGTGAAGAGCTGATGAAGATGGGCCTATCCGCGGGGAGGTGGCGGACCACCGAGCAGCACGTGATCACGGGGCAGTCCGTGCCGCCAGGCGTCGGCCGGCATCCGGGCCCGACCTTCGGGCTGGACCTCTTCCAGGGCAAGCGCACCCTGGCCGCAGGCCACCTGCGGCCACTCGCCGGGGAGCAGCGCACCGATCGGGACGTCGTCCACCCCACTCGTCGCGTGCGCGGCCCGGATATGGAGCCGCCTGCCGTCGAACGTGGTCCAGGCTCCCGGCCACGGCTGCAGCGCACGAACCTGGCGGTCGATGGCGATTGCATCCCGGCGCCAGTCGATCCAGCCATCGCTGCGCCGAAACGGGTGGATGATGCTCGCGGCTCGCTCGTCCTGCGGGTCAGCGACCAGCTCTCCGCCTGCCCAGCGCTCGAGCTCACCCGGAATGACCTCGGCGGCCAGGGCCGCGAGCCGCGACTGGAGTTCGGGCGTTGTCTCCCGGCCGGTCAGGGCCACCGGCCACTGTGCCGCCACCGGGCCGGCATCCAGCTCGGTGGTCATCACCATCAGGCTCACCCCGGCCTCCGTGTCACCGGACAGGATCGTGGCGGCTATCGGCGCGGCACCCCGGTGCCGGGGCAGGAGCGAGGGGTGAACGTTGAGCGGCGGGCGTTCGCCGACCGCAAGCAGATCGGCCGGCACCAGCTGGCCATACGAGGCCAGAACCATCCCCTCCGGCGCGAAGGCCTTCAACAGGCCGCGCCCCTCGTCTGACCGCAGACGGCGCGGGGTCTCGACCTGCAGCCCCTGCTCGCGAGCCCAGGCCGCCACCGGAGAGGGACGGGTTTGGAGTCGCCGTCCGGCGGGTCGGTCGGGCTGGCTCACCACGAGCAGCTCGTCGCAAAGCTGCGGCAGGCGCGATAGCAGCGGGACGGCGAATTGGCCGGTCCCCAGGAAGACGAGGCGACCGAGCGGGGCCACTAGATGACCGCGGTGGTCTCTTCCCCCACCTCGCTCGGGCGGTCGCTGACGCGGACCAGCTCCTCGAGCGAATCGAGGTAATCGATGTACAGGATCCCGTTGAGGTGATCGATCTCGTGCTCCAGGGCGCGCGCGAACAGCTCTTCGCCTTTCACCCGAAACTCCTTGCCGTGGCGATCCCTGGCTTTGACGGTAACCTTGGCATGGCGACGAATCTCGGCCACGAAGCCGGGCACGGAGAGGCATCCCTCCCAGTCCACGATCTCGCCGGAAGCGCGCACGATCTGCGGGTTGATGAGCTCGGTGACCTGGTCCTCGAGCTCGATGACGGCCACCTGCAGCGGCACGCCGAGCTGGTTGGCGGCGAGGCCGATGCCGGGGGCGTCACGCATCGTCTCGATCATGTCGTCGAGCAGGCGATGCAGCGACGCATCGAACTGCGTCACCTTCTTGGCCCGCTCTCGAAGGATCGGCGCTTCGACGGTGAGGATCTGGCGAATGACCACGGTCGTATTGTACCGATGCGACCGACGGCGACCGCTTACAGCAGTGACTCGGGGTCGACATCGATCGCCACGCCGGCCGGTACGGCCTCCAGTGCCACGAGGCGAGCTTCCTGGCTGACGGCGCGGAGGATCACCTGGAATCGCCAGCGCCCCGCCCGGCGTGGCACGTACATCGGCAACGGTCCGAGCGCCTCCACGCCGGGAACCGATGTCGCGGCGGCAACCTCTCGGCCCCGCCGCTCGGCCCTGTCACGGTCGGGATCGGCCACCAGCAGGCGCGCCAGGAGGCTTGCCGGCGGATACCCGAGAAGCCGCCGGCGCCGGAGCTCCTCGTCGGCGAACCCATCCACGTCCAGGCGGGCGGCAGCGCGGATGGCGTAATGGTCGGCAGCGTACGTCTGGATCAGGACTCGCCCCGGCATCGGTCCCCTGCCAGCGCGACCGGCGACCTGCGCCAACAGCTGGAAGGTCCGCTCGGGGGCGAGGTAGTCGGGCAGGTTGAGGGTCACGTCGGCGGCGATCACCGCCGCCAGGGTCACGCTCGGCAGGTCGAGCCCCTTGGCTGCGAGCTGAGTGCCGACCAGGACATCGACCCGACCGTCCCGGAAGTCGTCGTAGATCGCTTCGAAACCGCGCCGCACGGCCAGGGCGTCGGAGTCGAGCCGCGCAACACGCAGGCGAGGGAACCGTGACCGCAGCTCAGCTTCGACACGCTGCGTGCCGGCCCCGAAATAGCGAATCCGTGAGCTGCCGCAGCGCGGGCAGCGCTCGGGCGCCAGCGCGGTGCGTCCGCAGTGGTGGCAGCGGAGCTGGCCTCCGGCCAGGTGATAGACGAACGGCAGGTCGCAATCGGGGCATCGCAGGCTGTCGCCGCAATCGCGGCACAGCACGAAGGTCGCTGCGCCACGACGATTCATCAGGAGGATCGCCTGGCTGCCGTCCTGCCCGATCGGGAGGAGCGCGTCCGCGAGGGCACGCGAGAAGATCGAGCGGTTGCCCCCAACCAGCTCGGCGCGCATGTCGACGAGCTGCACCGTCGGCGGGCTGCCAACGCGCCGCTCGACGAGCTTCGCCCGCTCCACCAGGCCGCCTCGAACCCGCGAGATGGTGACCACGTCGGGCGTGGCGGTGCCGAGAATGACACGTGCGCCGCTGAGCGCCGCCCGCTGCCGCGCAACCCAGCGCGCGTCCAGGCGCGGCGTGCGGTCTGATTTGTACCCGCCGTCATGCGCCTCGTCGACCACGATCAGCGCGAGGTTGGCCAGTGGAGCGAAGACCGCCATCCGGGTCCCCACCACGACCCGGACCTCTCCGCGCAGGATGCGCCACCAGGTATCGTGCCGTTCCCCGGCAGAAAGGCCGGAATGCAGCACGGCCAGGCGGTCTCCGACCAGTGCAGCCACTCTGTCCGCCAGCTGTGGCACAAGCGACAGCTCGGGGACGAGCACGATGACCGATCCACCGGCCGCCACGGCTGCCTCGATGGCGGCCAGGTACAGGTCGGTCTTGCCTGCCGCCGCGACCCCCTCCAGGACCAGCTCCGCGCCGCCTGCGAGCCGATCGATCTGCGCCAGGGCCGCCAGCTGCTCTTCGGCGAGCACATGATCGCGTGGGTCCAGGCGAGGACGGTGAGCGAGGGGGTCCCGCTCGACGTCGCGCCAGCCAAGCTGCAGGACTCCTCGCTCCGCGAGGCGACGCGCGGGGCCGCCGAGCGTTGAGATGGCAACGCCCATCTCGCTGGCCAGCTCGGGCAGGGTGAGCTCCAAGGCCCCAAGGGCTGCCAGCAAACGCTCCTGCAGCGGGGCCCGGCGCACGGGCGGATGGTCGCCGGGCAAGCGGTGCACGGTCCGCACCCGGCGAGCGCGCACCTGCGGAGCGTTGAGCGACCAGATCGCGGCCAGGGCGCCGATGCCGCGCAGTCGCTCGAGCGTGGCAGCCGCTCGGGAGCCGGCCGCGCGTTTCAGCACCGCGTCGTCGACCTCGTCCCCCGCGCCGAACGCTGCCCGCAACGCGTCCGGCAGCAGGCTGCCGTCGAGCAGATGCCAGCGGCGCTGGAGTCGTGACTCGAGCCCGGGCGGCAGCATCGAGGCGATGGTGGTGCCGAGCGGAGCTCGGTAGTAGGCCGCCACCCGCTCCGCAACGGTGAGCAGCTCGGCTGTCAACATCGGTTCGGAAACGACCGCCTCGACCGCCCGCAACTCGGCCGGCGACTCCTCGTCGACATCGAGCAGCAGGTAGCCGAGGGCCAGGCGGCGACCGTAGGGCACGAGCAGCAGCGACCCGGCTGCTGGATCGCCGAGCGAGGATGGCAACAGATAGCTGAAGGCACGCTCGGGGCGGTCGGCAAGTGCCTCTACTGCGACGCGCACCCTCCGTCCGGGGGTGGCCGTGCCGGCCACCGCGCTCAGACCTGGACGCGTCGCGGCGGATCGCGTCTGGCTTCGGCCTGGATCAGCTCCCAGATCCGATCGGCGGCGGCATCGGGATGCCCGGTCTCATTCACGATCACGTAGTCGTAGTCACCGCTGGCCGCCATTTCAATCTCCGCGTCCCGCTGCCGCACCGCGAGGCTGGCCTTGTCCTCGGAGCCGCGCGCCGCCAGCCGGTCGGCAAGGTCCTTGATCGAGGGCGGCATGACGAAGATCAGCAGGGCATCGGGGACCTTGGTTCGCACCGAGCGGGCCCCCTGCGGGTCGATGGTGAGGATCGCGTCCCGACCGGCCGCCAGGATGCCTCGGACCTGGTCGATCGGGGTGCCGTACCAGTTGCCGTGTACCTCGGCATGCTCCAGCAGGCCGCCGCCGGCGCGGAGGTCATCGAACGCGGCCCGCTCAAGAAAGTGGTAATGGACGTTGTCCAGCTCGCCATTTCGCTGGGGTCGGGTGGTGGCCGTGACGATCGGCACGACCTGCGGTCGTCGTCGGGCAAGCTCGGCCACGATGGTGCTCTTGCCCACTCCCGACGGCCCGGAGACGACGACCAGCATCGGGTTCGGAAAGGCAAGCCGCTTGGGCGGCGGCGGTTCGCCGTAGCGACGGCTCACGGGGAGGTCTCGGCCAGCTCGGCACCCGTGCCGCTCGGCAGGCGCGACGAGGCGATGCCGCAGGCGTCCAGGCACGCGGCGAGGTCGGGAGGCAGCTGGCTCCAAGCCATCAGGCGGGCGCCGTCGAGCGGGCGATCGAGCGTGATACGCGCGGCATGCAGAAACTGGCGCGTGAGGCCGCCGGGCCCGGCTCCCCCACC
>JANMPX010000273.1:0-16074 GCA_031370085.1 Chloroflexota bacterium
GCTCACCATCCTGGCCCGCAACGGCACGATCTACATCCTGCGGGCCGACCTCGCAACCTCCGAGAAGATCTCCGAGCTGACCGCGGCGGGGGGCCAGTTCACCCTGGTTCTGCGCCCCGACGAGGACGGACGAACAGCGACAACCGTGGGGTCGACCTTCGACGCGCTGCTGCGCGAGTTCAACTTCCCGGTGCCGCGTCCGCCAGTCTTCCCGAGCCCCGCAGCGAGCCCGGCGCCCTAACCGAGACGGAGTTGAGGCTCGGATCCACCGCGGTGGCCGCCCAGCGGCTCTAACGGCCAAGATCGACGCCAGACGTCCCTCTGGCTGGCCGAATGGCCGTGGGGCGGCTAGGACGGCCAGGTATCGGCCCTAAGTTGGCCGTAGGAGCCGTGGTACGGCTATATCGCTGCCTCGCGGGGCACGTTCCGCGCGAAGCTCGTCTAGCTGAGCAGGCCCGCCAACGCGACCTGGACCTGCCGGCGCGTCTCCTCAAGTGTCGCCGAGCCGTCGATCACCACGTCGGCGGCGGCCACCTTGTCGGCCTGGCTCGACTGGTTGGCGAGTCGCGCTCGGGCCGCGGCCTCGTCCATGCCGCGCGTCGCGAGCCGGGCGATCGCGTCCGGCTCGTCACATTTAACCACCCATGTCTGGTCGCAGTGGTCATGGAGGGGAGACTCGAGCAGCTTGATCGCCTCGATGCAGGCGACCTCGGCGCCGGCGGCCTCCAGCTCTGCGAGGCGCGCGCGGGCCTCGTTGCGCACCGGCGGATGAAGGATAGCTTCGAGGTCGCCAAGCGCCGCCGCGTTGCCGAACACGATGTGACCGAGCGCGACGGCATCGAGGGTGTCGAAGCGCCGCTCGATCTGGGCGCGGACGGACCCGTCGTTGGTGCGGACCTGACGCGCCACCGCATCCAGGTCGATGGTGGCAACTCCGAGGTCACGCAGCATCCCGGCCACCGTGCTCTTGCCGCAGCCGATGTTGCCGGTCAGGCCGATCACCTTCATGGGAGCGCCTGGCAGCGCGGGCAGAAATGGGTGCTGCGCTGGCCAACCACGATCCGTTCGATGCTCCGGCCGCAGCGCAGACATGGCTCGCCGGTGCGCCGGTAGACCGCCAGCTGCTCGGCGTTGGCGCCCGGCTCACCGTCGGCGCCGACGTAGTCCGCGAAGCTCGCCCCGCGGTTGGCAATCCCCTGCCGCAGCACCGCGCGGATGGCACGGTGCAGCCGGCGGACCTCTGACGGGGAGAGCGTGTCCGCGCGGCGCAGCGGATGCAGCCGGGCGCGCCAGAGTGCCTCGTCGGCGTAGATGTTGCCGACCCCGGCGATCAGCGACTGGTCGAGCAGGAGGCTCTTCAGGCGCCCCGAGCGGCGCCTGAGCCGATCGGCGAGCCGGGCCGCGGTAAACGAGCGCGCCAGCGGCTCGGGACCGTGCCGCGCAAAGACTTCGCCGACCCGGTACGGAGCGCGCGCCTCCGCTGTGCGCCGCGCCCCGGCTCGTGGCCGCGCGCGCAGGCCGCCCCCCTCCCAGAGCCCGATCCGCCCGAACTTGCGAACATCGCGGTAGCGCAGCTCGCGCCCATCCGCCAGGCGAAACACGACCCGGGCGTATGGATCGTCCGGCGTCCCGGGCGGCGCCACGATCAGGGCGCCGGTCATGCGCAGCGCCACGGTCATGACGCGGCCGTCCTCCAGGTGCAGGAGCACCGACTTCGCGCGCCGACCGACGCGGCGAATCGTCGCGCCGCGGATCTCGACCGCGAAGCGCTCCGCTGGCAAGGGGTGACGGATGGTGCGATCCCAGCGCACCTCGGCGTCGACGAAGGTCGCGCCCGCAACCCAGCGCTGCAGGTCGCGCGCGACGGTCTCGACCTCCGGCAGCTCGGGCATCGGTCAGCCGCCGACCTCGAGCAGGGCCGGCTCATCGGCTTCCAGCTCGTCGGCAGGGCGGAGTGTCCGGCGCCATCCGCCGTCGGGGCTCGGCTGATAGCGGTCCATCTGGTCCCAATCGGCCCCCACCTTGAGGTCGACGGTGAGTGGCACGTCGAGTGGGAGCGCACCCTCCATCACCTCGCGGGCCAGGGACGCCAGCTGCGCCAGCTCCTGCTCATCGGTCTCGAAGACGAGCTCGTCGTGCACCTGGAGCAGCATCTGCGAGCGCAGGCCCCGCTCGCGGAGCGCAGCGTCGAGCCGCACCATGGCGATCTTGATGCCGTCGGCAGCGGTCCCCTGGATCGGCATGTTGACAGCCATCCGCTCCCCCGCCTGACGGAGCGACGAGTTCCGCGCACTCAGCTCGGGGATGTACCTGCGCCGGCCGAGCAGGGTCGTCACGTAGCCCTGGTCGCGGGCCAGGATCTTCATCTCGACGGTGTAGCGCCGGATCCCCTCGTACGCGGCGAAGTAGTCGGCGATGAAGCGCTGCGCCTCTTCGCGCGGGATATGCAGCCGCTCGCTGAGGCCGAAGTCGCTCATCCCGTAGGCGACCCCGAAGTTCACCATCTTGGCCATGCTGCGCTGCTCGCCGGTCACCTCCTCCGGCGGGATCTTCAGCACCCGGGCGGCAGTCGAGCGGTGAATGTCCTCGTGGGCGGCGAAGGCCGCCGTGAGCCCCGCGTCTCCCGAGACGTGGGCCAGGATGCGCAGCTCGACCTGCGAATAGTCGGCGGCCAGCAGGAGCTTGCCCGGCGGCGCGACGAACGCGCGGCGAATGCGGCGCCCGAGCGCGGTCCGGATCGGGATGTTCTGCAGGTTCGGATCCGCACTGGACAGCCGACCGGTTGCGGCGATCGCCTGCGAGTAGGTGGTGTGCAGCCGGCCCTCGGCATCGACCAGCAGCGGCAGCGCGTCGATGTAGGTCGACTTGAGCTTCGAGACCTGGCGGTGCTCCAGGATGAGCGCCACTACCTCGTGTTGGGAGCGCAGCTCTGCGAGCACGGAGGCATCGGTCGAGAACCCGGTCCGCGTGCGCTTGGTGCCAGGCAGCCCCAGCTCGTGGAACAGGATCTGCTCCAGCTGCTTGGGCGAGCCGATGTTGAACTCGTGCCCCACCGCGGAGAAGATCCGCTCCTCCAGCGACGCGATCTGCACGCCGAACTCGGTGCCCATCGACGCCAGGGTCTCCCGGTCGATCAGGATGCCGGCCAGCTCCATGCGAGCGAGCACGGGCAACAGCGGCATCTCCACCTCGGCGAAGAGCGCGGAGAGGCCCGCCTCGGCCAGCTCCGTTTCGAGCGCGGGGCGAGCGAGCAATGCGGTCAGCGCCTCGGCCGCCGCGCGACGTGCGACGACGCGCTCCTCGGCACCGCTCTCGGGCGAGATCGGGCGCGGCGGCAGCTCGGCGCTGTACCGGTTGGCGGCCAGGTCGTCGAGGGTCTGGGCGCGCAGGGCCGGGTTGAGCATGTAGGACGCGATCAACGTGTCGAAGGCCGGCCCCGGCAAGCCGACGTCTCGCTGGGCGAGCAGCGTGACCAGCTGCTTGAGGTCATGGCCTATCAGGGGCCGATCCGCTCGCCCGAACCAGCGCGGCAGGGTCATCGGCGCCTCGTGCAAGGGCAGGTACCAGCAGGAGCCGTCGCCGCCTGCGAGGCCAATCCCCAGCAATGCCCGCTCAAGCGGGCGGCCCGGTCCGGTCGCCCAGGCGAGCCCCACCGCCTGGCCATGCGCCGCCAGCCATACCTCCAGCTCGACCGCGTCCGCCTCGCCGTGGGGGATGCGCGGGTCGACGTGCTCGATCGCCCCGCCCGGATCAAGCGTCGCGTCCGGAGCGGCGCGCGGTGGACTGTCGCCACCGGTTGCCGGTGCGGGGGCATCCCTGCCTGCCCGCGGACCGCTGCCGAGCAGGTCGAGTGAAAGCTGGAGGCCACCTCTCGTCTCGCGCTCCGGTGCCTCCTCGCCGGTCGGCGCGATGCTCGACGGCGGCAGGCGATCGATCAGGGAGCGGAACTCAAGCTCGCGGAAGCGCTGCGCCACCGCGCGCCGGTCGTATCGGCCGGTCCGCGCCGCATCGAGATCGAGCGACACCGGCAGGTCCGTCACGATCCGACCGACCTGGCGCGACAGGAACGCCGATTCGCGATGCTCGGCAAGCCGATCGCGGAGCTTGCCCTTCACCTCATCGAGGTGCTCGTACAGCGCGTCGAGCGAGCCGAACTGCTGGAGCAGCGCGATCGCGGTCTTCTCACCCACCCCCGGGACCCCGGGAATGTTGTCGCTGGTATCGCCCTTGAGCGCCTTGTAATCGAGCATCTGGTCGGGGCGCAGCCCGAACCGTTCGGCGACCTTCGCTTCGTCGTAGATCACCGTGGCGGCCACGCCGGCACGGGTCGTGAGCAGGCGCACGTGATCGTTGACCAGCTGCAGCCCGTCCAGGTCACCCGACACGATGTAGGTGTCGACACCCTCGGTCTTCGCCTGCTGGACCAGGCTGCCGATCACGTCATCGGCCTCGTAGCCCTCCAGCTCGAGGATCGGGATCCCCATCAGGGCCGCCAGCTCGCGAACGATCGGAAACTGGGCCCGCAGGTCGTCCGGCATGCTCGGCCGGCCGGCCTTGTACTCCGGGTACGCGTCGAAGCGGAAGCGCGGCTTGCCCAGATCGAAGGTGAGCACGGCGTAGTCGGGCTTGAGGTCCTGCATGCCGCGCAGCACGATCTGCAGGAAGCCAAAGACGGCGTTGACCAGCATCCCTTCCGAGGTGGTCAGCGGCGGGAGCGCGAAGTAGCCGCGATAGACGAGGCTCGGCCCGTCGATCAGCATCAGGTTCGGTCTGCGCTCTCCCATCGTGCAGGCCAGTCTAGACCGATGCCCACGGTGGATCGGTCGCTAGAATCGCCCAATGCCGGACCGCCCAACCATCGACCCGTATGCCGTCCTTGGCCTTCGCCGCGACGCCAACGCCGCCCAGATCTCGCTCGCTCACCGCAGGTTGGCCAAGCGATTCCACCCCGACCTGCACCCCGACGAGGCGGTCACGGAGCGCATGCGCGCCGTGAACGAGGCCTGGGAGATTCTCTCGGCGCCGGACCGTCGTGCCTCATGGGACGTCGCTCATCCGACGCCCGGCTTCGTGGGCAACGGGCATTGGGCGGCCTCGCGAACGCCGATCCGGCCCGAACCGCCCACCAATACCCGTACCTGGGCCACCTGGCGCGCCACGGCAGCGGAGACACGGGCTGCGCCGCGCACCGTCCGTCCACCGGGCGAAGTGCAGATCCCGCCGACCCGTCGTCCCGAGCCAATGGCGCCGCCGCCGCGCACCTTCCGTGACTCGGGCTGGGCGGCGCTGGCGGTCGCTGTCGTCTTTCTCCTGTTCCTTGTGGTGGCGGTCCTGGTCGGTAAGCTGGTCTAGCCGGCCTGCAGCTGCACGCGCCCGCCGATGGTCAAAGCCGCGGGATGGCTACTACGACCAACTTCGGGCCGATTTCTGGCTGCGGTGGCCGCCCAGTGGCAATTCGGCTAGTGAGATGGGCTCTCCAGAGCCATGTTGGCCGTTAGAGTCGCCCGGCGGCTACGGCAAGGCCGGGCGCCCAGATCAGTCGGCGAATCGATCTAGCCGGCTCGCGGCTGCACGCTGTATCGCAGCAGCAGCCCACCGATCACCAGCCCGGAACCGGCGATCAGAAGGACGGTCCACGGCGCTGCCGGCAAAGGCAGGCTGTCGGTTTCACCGTCCGTGAACTTCCCGGTCGTGCCGTCGTTGGAGCGGTCGGTCGGCGACGCCGGTGGGGATCCCGCTGCCATGACGCCCCCCGATGGAGCCGGGCTTGCGACGTCGGGGTTACCCGCAGGCAGGTACGCGTTGTCGGTGGCGCTCGTCTCCTGGTTGGGCGCTGCGCCCGCGGCGCCGAAGAGGCTGACCTGGCCGAGCAGCCCGGCACTGCCGACCGCTCCGACCAGCAACAGGCCGACGCCGGTGGCCATGACCGGGGCGACCAGGCGACGCAGCCATCCCGACGCGCCACTTCGCGCGGGCTCGGGGACAGGAGGCAACAGCTGGAGCGGCCGCGACGGGGTCAGGCCGGGGAGCTCAGCGAGCGCTGAACGGAGCATGGTGAGCTCGTCAACGATTCCCCGACACCGATCGCAGATGGCCAAGTGATCGGTCAGGACACGATCGGCGATGGCGTCGCGATCAGCGCCCGCGAAGGCAGCGAGAAGCTCGTCGTCGGGATGCGAGGTGTTCTGCATGGTCATCGGTCCAGACGCACCTCGCTGACGAACAGTTCCCGGTGCGCGGCGAGCAATTCGCGCAGCCGGAGGCGACCGCGATGGATCCGCGACTTGACGGTTCCCAGCGCCGATCCGGTCGTCGCCGCCACCTCGCTGTAATCCATGCCGTAAACGTCGCAGAGGACTACGGCGGTGCGCTGATCCTCCGGCAGGAGCCGGAGCGCTGCGTCGAGGTGGCGATACAGCTCCGTGCGACCGACTTCGGCCTCCGGATCTGGGGCGGCGAGGTCCGGCAGCTCGCCCTCCCCCTCCTCGGGATCGGGCAACGTAGTGGTCGGGCGCCGCTGGGACCGCCGCAGGATGTCGTAGCTGGCGTTCGCGGTGATGCGCAGGATCCACGAGCGGAAGATTCCGCCGCGGTACTTTGCGATCGCGTTGTAGGCGTGCACGAAGGCGTCCTGCGCGGCATCGGCCGCCAGGTCCGGGTCATGCAGCAACCGCCAGGCGAGGCCATAGCACGCCTTCTGATAGTGCTCGACCAGCTGCGCGAACGCGGTCCGATCGCCGCGCATCGCCCGAGCGACCAGGGCATCCTCGTCGGGTAGCGGCGCGGTGCGTCTGGCTGATCTGGCGGAGTCGTGCTCGAGCATCGGCTCCCTATAATCACATCCCCCGTCGCCGGAGTGGCGGAATGGCAGACGCGCCGGACTCAAAATCCGGTGAGTGCAAGCTCGTGTGGGTTCGACCCCCACCTCCGGCACCACGCACAGGAGCAGTTGTGCGCGGATCGTGATGGCAGGACAACGGCTCGGTGTTCACGTCCACCATCGGGACGCCGATGATCGGCAGCGACGTCATCGGTTGGGATCAGGGGCAGCTGATTGTTCCCTTGAGGTGTTCCGCGGGCTGGGCCGGGCCGCCAAGGTCGGCGTCAATGGTGATCGACTTGTGGTCGGATGAGAGGGTGGCCCCGCCGGGGAAATAGGCCGCATACGCGAGCCCGGCGTCGATGAACCACTTGTACGACAAGCCGTGAGTGTCCTCGGAAAGGTAGAAGCCATTCGGCCCGAGACCGGGGTAATCGGCCTCCGTCGCCCCGAATCCGAAGATTCTCGAGCCATCGGTAACGTTGCGACCGCTCCCGCACTGCCCGGCCGTGCCTTTGGCGATGAGGGACTTCGTCCCGCTGAACACGAGGTCCACCGATAGAGTCGCCACAGAGGGTACGGCGGTCGCCGCCACCGACGGATTGGCCGCACTCGGGGAGGCAGCGGCCGGCGCAGAGCTCGCGGGGGTTGTACTGCAGGCGGAGAGCACCAGGCCGGCGATTGCGACCACCGCTAGCGGCGACCGCACGAGGAGACGGTTACGACTCATGGGGAAGGCTCCCGAAGGTCGCGGTCGCCGGCGCTGAGGGGGACGCGCTGCCTCTGGCACACCGGTGGCTGATGCGAATCGGTGGAGTATGCGCACACACTGGTGGAAATAGGTAGCCGCCGACTGCAGTCACGGCAGCGGCGTGGTAGAAGGATCAGGTGAGCTCATTCAATGACGCCCTGATGGCCGACTTCCAGGCGCATGGCGGGCACGCCACCAGCGGCCCGTTCGTCGGCCGACCGCTCCTGCTCATCACAACGCTCGGCGCCAGGAGCGGCATGGCGCGGACAACGCCGCTGGTCTACACCCGCGATGGGGCACGCTACGTGGTGATCGCCTCGAAGGGAGGCTCCCCGACCCACCCGGCCTGGTACCACAATCTGCGAGCGGATCCAACCGTCATCATCGAGGTTGGCGAGGAGCGGTTCGAGGCGGTTGCCACCGTCGTTGATGGCCCGGAGCGTCGACGACTCTACGATGCACAGGCTGCGCTGATGCCGGGGTTCGCCGAATATGAGCGTCGGACCAGTCGCGTCATCCCGGTGATCACGCTCGATCGCCGCGAGGCATCGCTGAAGCCGACCAAGCGAGCACCAGAGGAGCGAGATGTTTGACCCGGCGGAAAGATCGGGCACAACCTGGGAGGCAAGATGGATGTAGGCGTGATCGTGCCGCAGGGCTGGACCGGCGAATACGACGGCTGGGAGCCACGACGCGCGTGGGAGCGCACGGTGGCAGTGGCCCGCCAGGCGGAACGCCTGGGGTTCGAATCGGTCTGGGTCTTCGACCATTTCCAGACCGTCCCCGACCCAACCGATGAGCTGACCTTCGAGTCGTTCACCACGCTCGCCGCGCTGGCGGCGTCGACGCGGCGTGTGCGCCTGGGCCATGTCGTGATCTGCACCGCGTTCCGCAACCCGGCGCTCACCGCCAAGATGATCGGCACCCTGGATGTGATCAGCGGGGGCCGGATGGAGCTGGGGATCGGCGCCGGCTGGAAGGAAGACGAGTGGCTGGCCTATGGCTACGGCTTCCCGGAGACGAAGACCCGCCTGGCGATGCTCGGCGACCACCTCGAGGTGATCACCCGGATGCTCGGCCCTGATCACGCCACCTTCGCCGGTACCTACGCCTCCGTCACCGATGCCATCAACGTGCCGCGCGGCCTCCAGCAGCCCCGCGTCCCGATCATGGTGGGTGGCAATGGACCCAAGGTCACCTGGCGGCTGGCCGCACGCCATGCCGACGAGCTGAACCTCGACTGGCTGACCCCCGACGAGGTCCGGGAGGCACAGCCGGTGATCGCGTCGCGCTGCGAGGAGATCAGCCGCGATCCGGCCAGCCTGCGACTCTCGGTCAACATCGGCCGGGACACCATCAAGGTCGCCGGCCCGGCCCGCGTCGAGCTGCTGGCCGGCTACCGGGAGGTGGGGGTGGCTCGAGTGATGACCCTGCTCCAGGAGTCAGCCGCCAGCGACAGCGCCCTGGAGATGCTGGCCGAGGACGCGCGCGCCGCCGGCTGCTCGCTGAGCACCAACTGATCCGCTCCAAAACGAAGACGGGGCAGAGGCGAAGCCCTGCCCCGTCCCGCGGAGCCCGCTCGCCGTTTGCTCTACCATCGCCCGCGGCCGACCAGTTGCGTGGTCGTCCAACGGGCCGTCGGCGTTCTCACCGCCGGCGGCCATTCGCGTGCTAGGCTCTCGCCCGATGAGCGGTGACACGGTCGAATGCTTCAGCTGCGGTAGCGCGAACCCGGGATGGGCACAGGTCTGTCGCTCCTGCGGGGCTCCGATCGTGCGTGCGGCCGCCGGCGGACGGGCGGGCGGCATCTTCCCCACCGACCAGGCCTCGCTGATCTCGATCGGCGTGGCCGTGGGCTCGATCATCCTGGCCATTGGGGTGGGTCTTGTCTTCGCCGGAATCGTTCCCGCGGCGCCGAACATCGCGGAGGCCACTCCCTCGCCCACACCAATCGCTTCAGTCAGCGCGGCGCCGAGCACCAGCGCGGGTCCCAGCACATCGGGCTCGGCCGGCCCCTCCGTGGCACCACTGCTCGGCACCATCAGCTATGGCTACGGGCTCGACAGCTCGACCCATGAGGTCACCGGCCCGACCGACACCTTCGGGCCGGGCACCCGATTCTGCTACTCGATCCTGATGACCGAGCCGTTCGGCGTGTCGACCCTCGGCGAAGAGGTCATCCGGGTGGAGGCCGACGGAACCTTGACCGTTGTCCAGTCCCGCCAGAAGGAGACCATCGACGTCACGCCGGGGCTCAAGATTGCCGGCTACAGCGTGCGAACGAGCGGCCTCATCTCGGTGTGGGGCACCGGCAGCTTCATCATGCGCGAGTACCGCGGCGCCCAGCTGATCGCCGAGGGGCGATTCACCTTCACGAACTAGCCGGCCCGATCAGCCCGGCTCGCCGTCGCGCCCTGCGATCTCGCCCCACGCGTCGGCGTACAGGCGCGCCCTGATCGGCAGATAGCCCGGATAGGCGACGCGTGCGCTGCGCACGACGCCCGACTCCAGGGTCACCACCGCGACCGCATCGGTCGTCTCCACCATCACCTCGCCGAACGGGTCGACCGCGATCGATGGTCCGCCAATGAGCACGCCGTCCTCCGGCTCCGGCCGATTGACCGATAGCACATAGCAGGCGCTGGTGCGTGCGTTCGCGCGGAAGACCGTGTGCCAGTGACGGTAGGTGGCCAGCTCGGTGGCGCGCGGGATGAGGATCGCTTCGGTCCCCTGGGCGCCGAGGAGGTACGAGCCCTCCGGCCGCATGGTGTCGGAGCAGACCTGGATCCCGATCGGCATGCCGAAGGCGTCGACCCTGCGCGGTGCTGTCGTCCCCGGTTCGTAGTGGCTGGTCTCCCAGAAGCCCGGCTCCTCGGGAAGGTGCAGCTTCTCATAGGTGGCCACCAGGTCGCCGCGCGCGTCGAAGACGAGCACCCGGCTGGTGCGACGCCCTATCGCGGCTTCGCGGTGGATGATCCCGCCGACCAGCCCGATCCCCGCCTCCCGCGCCGCTGCGGCCATGAGCTGGATGCGCGGGCCGTTCATCGGCTCGGCGTCTTCGTCAACGGCCACCTTGGTGGAGGGGCGCCAGGGGTTCAGGGGAATCTCGGGCAGGACCGCGAGCTGCGCCCCGCGCCCCGCGGATTCGGCAAGCCGCTCCTTCAGCCGAGTCGCGCCGTCGGCCTGCCAGAAAACCTCGGAAACGAGGGCAACACTGAGGCTGCCCGATGTGTCTGCGTTCATGCAACGAGCCTACGCCAATCGCGGCCGATAAGCCGACGGTACGTCGGGGGTAAGGCACGACCTTCCAGAATCCGATCGGTGGTGCGCAGCAACGTGAGCCGGGCTGTGCGGTTCCTCCGGCATCGCCGGGGTTGGCGCCAACGCGACCTCGGCGATCGTGCCGGCGTTTCGCGCGAGATGGTTTCGCGCCTCGAACGTGGGGAGATGGAGGCGATGACCATCACCGCGGTCGGCCGGATGGCTTCAGCGCTCGGGGCGACGCTGCATGTCGAGCTCCGCTGGCACGGGGAGCAACTGGATCGGCTCATTGACGCGGCACACGCCGCCCTCCAGGACGGGGTTGTGCGCGAGCTCCGCGCGGCAAGCTGGATGTCGGAGGTCGAGGTGAGCTTCAACTGGTACGGAGACCGTGGCCGATGCGACGCGGTTGCGTTTCATCCCGGGACGGGGACGCTCCTGATCGTGGAGGTCAAGACGCGCCTCGGAGACGTCCAGGATCTCCTCGGACGTCTGGACGTGAAGGTCCGCCTCGGTCGGCAGCTGGCGCGGCAGCTCGGCTGGCCCGACCCCGCACGGGTGATCCCGTGCCTGGTGATTGGCGAGACCCGAACCGCGCGTCGGATCGTAGCGACGCACGTCGCGCTGTTCGCGCGATTCACGCTTCGAGGGCGGGCGGCAGACCGTTGGCTGGCGAATCCCTCCTCGGAGGGACCGATCGGCGGCATTCTGGTCTTCGAGTCATGGCCAGATTCACAGTCGGTGACCGCCAAGCGCTTGATTCGCAAGCCAAAGGCGTCAGATGCACGGCCCACGTGAATATGTCCGCGCCGCTGACTCACGCGCATAGGGCGTGTGAATCTGGCCCAAACACGCCGCCGCTGACCGCAACGCGGGCACCCGGTGTGAATCTGGCAGGCAGCGACCGCGAGCCGATGAGCCGGCGTGGTCAGCCGTGCAGGAGCAGGCCGATGAAATACGACGCGTTGCGCGACACGTCCGCGTAGTCACCCGGACGAAGGCTGCCGGTCTCGTTGTACCGCGCCAGAAACCGCTCCGCGGCCTTCCGGCCGTCGCTCTGGCCGTAGCCGCTCGATGCAGGCGTGAAGAACGGACAGTCGTAGGAGATGCCGACCGTGAACTTCTTTCCGGTGACCGTCTCGAGGGTCTCTCCCTCGCATCGGCGCGCCAGTGTCATCAGCTCTTCGTAGGTCATGCCGCCCGGCCCTACTCCCCCAGGGATTCGCGGACCAGGTTCTGGAAGTGGTAGACGCCGTTCTCGCGCTTGGCCGAGAAGCGCCCGCTGTCGTACGAGCGCGAGCGAAGGCCGCGCTGCACCTGCTCGCAGATGACGATGTCCTCCTGCTGGATCTCATCGGAGAAGGCGATCGTCTGCTGCATGCTCTCCCAGCCCCCGCCGGTCCCAGGCTCGGCGAAGAACCACTCGAAGATGGTCAGCGTGCGCTCGGGCCCCAGCGGCAGGATAACGTTGCTGGACATGTTGTCCTGGTAGATGTTGAACATGGTGTTGGGGAAGACCCAGTAGTAGAGGGCGTCCCCCTCACCGCCGGGAGTGCGCAGGTAGCGCCGATCCCTCCCCAGCTCCTCGCCCGGCTTCAGCTCACGGATGGGGGCGTGCTGCTTGGAGTAGTAGCGGAACTCCTCCACGCGGTAGGCATCGTAGTCGAGCTCGCGGAAGAGCTGCGGGTGCGCGATCGGCAGGTGATAGCCCTCCAGGTAGTTGTCGACGTACACCTTCCAGTTGCATTCGATGACGTATTCCCGCCGCTCAACCAGGCGCATCCGATCGACGTCATAGCCTGCCCGCGCCACCTCGCCGGGGATCGCGCCAAGGACCTCAACCAGCGGTGGAGCGTCCGCGGAGAGGCAGACGAAGACGAACGGGCCCCATCGGTCGACGCGGACGGGAAGGAGGCCGAAGTCCTCCTTGCGAAAGTCCTCAGTCTCCTCCATCTCCGGACAGGCTCGAAGGGTGCCATCGAGCCCGTAGGTCCAGCCGTGGTAGCCGCATTGCAGGCTCTTGCGGTTGCCGCGGGTCAGTGCCACCTGCCCGGCCCGATGCCGGCACACGTTGTAGAACGCGTGGAGCTGACCGTCCTGGGCGTGCGTGATGACGATCGGCTCATCCAGGACCGTGACGGGGACGAAGTCGCCGATCCTTGCCAGCTCATCTGCCCGTGCCACCAGCTGCCAGCTTCGGCCGAAGATACGGTCCCTCTCGGCCTCGAGAACAGCCGGGTCGAGGTAGAAGCGGGAGGCCAGGGTGGCGGCGCGGCTGAGCGGAAGGGCGGCCGCGGCTGGGGTGAAGCCTCCCTCGTTCACCGGGCGAGTGTAACCGGTTGCGTGCGTGGATCGACTTTCCCAGAGTCCTAGGAGTAGGCTACCGGCAAGGCGGCACTGTGACCGCACCCTTTTGAAGGTTCGGGAGGACCCGCATGTCCCTCTTCACGCGAAGAGTTGCGATCGGCTCCATCGCTGCTCTCCTCTTCCTTGCGGGGTGCCAGGCAGCCAGCACCAGCCCATCGGCTTCCACAGGTGCGTCAGCGACCGTACCGGTGGCAGCCTCGCCGGTGGCTACCGTCCCCGCCGCCGAGCTCAGCTTCGCCGGCAAGCTCGTGACCTGCATCGACATCCCGTATCCGCCCCAGGAATTCTTCGACGCGGCGGGCAATCCGACGGGATCGGACGTGGACATCGCCAACGAGATCGCCAAGCGGCTGGGCCTCACGTCGGTGATCGAGAACTCGATCTTCGACACGATCATCGAGGCGGTCAATGCCGGCAAGTGCGACATCATCGTCTCGGCCCAGAACATCAACGCCGACCGGCTCAAGGTTGTCGACATGATCCCCTACTTCCAGGCCGGCCAGGCCTTCGTGGTCGCCAAGGGAAATCCGGCGGGGATCACGACCGAGCTGGATCTGTGCGGCAAGAAGGTCGGGGCCGAGCAGGGTACGACTGAGGTCGACTACATGAACGGCACCGGCAAGGATTACGCCGGCGATGGGCTGCTGAAGAAGTGCACCGATGCCGGCAAGGCAGCGGTCAACGTCACCCAGTACACCAAGGACAGCGACGCGCTGCTGGCCCTCGCCGCCGGCCAGGAGGACGCCTACTTCGCCGACTCACCGGTGGCCGGCTACTACACCGTCCAGCAGCCCGACCAGTTCGAGCTGTCCGGCGTGACGGTGGAGGTGATCAAGGAAGGGATCAGCGTTCCGCAAGCCAAGAAGGGCCTCAGCGCGGCGGTCGTGGCGGCGCTCAAGTCGATGATGGCCGACGGCACGTACGGTGTGATCCTGGACAAGTACGGACTCAAGAGCTACGGCGTCCAGGAGAGTGACGTCGCGGTCCAGAGCGGGAGCTGATCGAGGGCCCATAGAGCGCGAGATGACGCGTGCGCAGGTGGGACTGACGCGTCGCGGAGCTCGGCCAGCCCTTGTGCTGGCCGGGCTCCTCATCCTCGGCGCGCTCCTGGCCGGCTGCAGTCCGTCGACCTACCAGTACCACTGGAACATCGTCGTTGACTCGGTCTTCCGGCCAACCCCGCTCATCCTCACCGGCGTCTGGCTGACGCTCTCCATCTCGGTGATCAGCCAGCTGATCGGCGTCCTGCTGGGTGTCCTCGGGGCGATCGGCAAGATCTCGCGGATTGCCCCGATGCGCTGGGCAGCCTCGACCTATGTGTGGTTCTTCCGCGGGACGCCGCTGCTGGTTCAGATCACCTTCATCTTCTTCGGCCTGGGGGTGACCGGCGTCTACCGCTGGCCCGACCTGAACATCCTCGGTCTCGTGGTGCCGGGCAGGGTGCAGGCCGGCATCGTGGCCCTCGGATTCAATGAGGGCGCCTACATGACCGAGATCGTGCGCGCCGGGATCCTGTCCATCGACCCGGGCCAGATGGAAGCGGCTAAATCGCTCGGGATGACGTACTCCAAGGCGATGCGCCGGATCGTGCTCCCGCAGGCCGCTCGGATCATCGTGCCGCCGCTCGGAAACGAGTTCAACAACATGCTCAAGACGACGTCGCTGCTGGTGGCGATCGGCGTGCCCGAGCTGTACGTGACCTTCTCGCGAATGAACTCCAGTGGACCAACCGTGTTCCATCCGTTCGAGCTGTTCATCGCCGCCGCGATCTGGTACCTGGTGCTCACGAGCGCCTGGGGCCTGGTCCAGGTGCGGATCGAGCGCCGGCTGGCGCGTGGGACCGGCACCGGAGCCGATGCCGCTCCAGGTCTCCGAGATCGTCTCTTCGGCCGCTTCGGCTCACCGGGAAGCGGGCTGCGATGAGAGTCCCTGCCCCGCATGACCTGCTCGAGGCGGTCGGCAACCTCCCGGAATCCGGCGACGACCTGATCGTCGATGCGACCGATGTCCACAAGTGGTTCGGGAAGCTCCACGTCCTGAAGGGCGTGAACATGAACGTGCGGCGCCGCGAGGTGGTGGTCCTGATCGGGCCATCCGGCTCCGGCAAGACGACCTTCCTGCGCTGTATCAATCATCTCGAGCGAATCCAGCAGGGCGAGATCTGCGTCAACGGTCACCTGATCGGCTACCGCACCGAGAACGGGATGCTCATCGAGGACCGTGAGCGGACGATCGCCCAGCAGCGTTCCGAGATCGGCATGGTCTTCCAGCGCTTCAACCTGTTCCCGCACATGACGGCACTGGAGAACATCATCGAGGCGCCGATACACGTGCGCGGCATGCCGATCGACGAGGCGCGCGAGATGGGGCTCAAGCTGCTCGAGCGGGTGGGGCTGGCGGCCAAGGTCACGACCTACCCGCAGCAGCTCTCCGGCGGGCAGCAGCAGCGTGTCGCGATCGCCCGGGCGCTGGCCATGCGGCCGTCGCTGATCCTGTTCGATGAGCCGACCAGCGCCCTCGACCCGGAGATGATCGGCGAAGTGCTTGACGTGATCCAGGAGCTGGCCCACGAGGGAATGACCATGATCGTGGTGAGCCACGAGATGGGGTTCGCGCGCGAGGCGGCCGACCGGGCGGTCATGATGGACGAGGGGGTCATCATCGAGGAGGGCTCGCCGGACGAGCTCTTCAGCCACCCGCGCGAGGAGCGGACCCAGGCGTTCCTGTCAAAGATCCTGTAGCGGGGGTGACCAGGCCTCGTTTGATCCCGCGGCCGCGTGGTGGCTGCTACGGCCAAGTTGGACCGATTGGCGGGCTTTAGGTGGCTGAATCGGCGCCTGGTGAGCGCGGCGGACAAATTCAGCGGCGTTGATGG
>JANMPX010000306.1:0-2231 GCA_031370085.1 Chloroflexota bacterium
CGGTCATCTTCAAACATGGCGCGAAGGAGATCGCGTACCTGAATGGGTTCGGGCTGACCTTCATGGCCAAGCCGGACCACACCTGGACCGGCTCGAGCGGCCACCTGCACATGTCCCTCTGGGACAAGTCGGGGAAGAAGGCGCTCATGTTCGATCCGAAGGCGGAGCCGTACGGCATGTCGAAGACGATGCGGCACTTCCTGGGCGGGATGATGACCTACGCGCGGGAGCTGGCCGTCTTCTGGGCCTGGAACGTGAACTCCTACAAGCGCTACGCGGTGGCGTCGTGGGCCCCCGTCAACGTGGTCTGGGGCCGGGACAACCGGACCACCGGCTTCCGGATCGTGGGCGACGAGGCGGGGCTGCACATCGAGAACCGATTCCCCGGCGGCGACATGAACTCCTACCTCGCCTACGCGGCGGTGGTCGGAGCCGGCCTGCTGGGGATCGAGCGCGAGATCGAGCCGCCGGCCGAGTATGTCGGCAACGGCTACGTGGCGACCGGCTGCGACCGGATGCCGCGCGCCCTGCACGAGGCGATCCGCCTGCTCGAGGCGAGCGAGGCGGCGATCGACATCTTCGGGCCCGACGTGGTGGCCCATTACCTCAACGCGGCACGGGTGGAGCAGGAGACCTACGACGCCATCGTCCACCCGTGGGACCGCGAGCGATACCTGGAGCGAGGCTGATCGGCATGAGACTTGAAGGCAAGGTCGCGATCATCACCGGCGCGGGCAGCGGCATGGGCCGGGTGGCGGCCCAGATGTTCGCCGCGCAGGGAGCGAAGGTGGTGGTCGCAGAGTTCGATGAGCGCGCCGGCAACGAGACCGTCGCCTCGGTCGAAGAGGCCGGCGGTGAAGCGAGCTTCGTGCGCACCGACGTCAGCAACGAGGCCGATGCGAAGGCGATGGTCGACCACGCGGTCAGCCGCTACGGCCGGGTTGACGTGCTCTACAACAATGCCGGGGTGATGCCCGAGCCGGACCACTCGGTGATCGACACCGACGTGGCCACCTGGGACAAGGTCATGGCGGTCAACGTGCGCGGCGTCTTCCTGGGCTGCAAGTACGCCATCCCGCAGATGCTCGAGCAGGGGTCGGGATCGGTCATCAACATCAGCTCATTCGTCGCCCTGCTGGGTTGCTCGGTGCCACAGGATGCCTATACCGCGTCGAAGGGCGCGGTGCTGTCGTTGACCCGCTCGCTGGCGGTCCAGTTCGGGCCGCGAGGCGTTCGCTCGAACGCCATTTGTCCGGGACCGATCGAGACGCCGCTGCTGATGGACTGGCTGCTCAAGGACGAGGCGGCCAAGCAGCTGCGCCTGGCCCGCAACCCGACCGGGCGCTTCGGCAAGCCGGAGGAGGTCGTCAACGCGGCGATCTACCTCGCTTCCGACGAGTCGCGCTGGACCAACGGCGCCCATTTCGTGATCGACGGCGGGATCAGCGTCAACTACTTCTGAGTGACTTGCTGTGTGGTGGCTCCGCCACGGGGCAGGTGCGCCCAGCGTTCACAACGGCCACGTTTGTCGCGTCTGGGCAGCCTCCACACGGCTGTCTGAGCATGGGCCTGGTCGGTCAGTCAGCTTCTCGGGGCGGAATCAGCCCGATCCTGGCGGATACGAACGCTGAGCGTTCCCCAGAGAGAGAGCGCGGGGCGATCCGGGCAGCTTGGGCCTAGAATCAGGCACATCCCCCACTCCCCTTGAGGTGCGGCTCCCATGACCACCCGGACCAGCGCTGGCGCGGCGCTCGGCAACGTGAAGATGATCATCGGCGGCGAGCAGGTCGACGCTGCCGACGGACAGACCTTCGATGTCCTCAACCCCGCGACCGGTGAGCTGCTGGCCAAGGCCCCGCTGGGCGGTCCCGAGGACGTCAACCGCGCAGTGAAGGCGGCGCAGTCTGCCTTCGACGGCCCGTGGTCGACCTGGTCGGCGGCGAAACGCGGCCGCACCCTGCAGAAGTTCTCCAACATCGTCAAGGAGCACCTCGAGGAGCTCGCCCAGCTCGAGAGCCGCAACGTCGGCAAGCCGATCTCCGGCGCGCGCGGCGAGGCCCTGGCGGTGAGCCTGGTCTTCGAGTACTACGCCGGCGCCGCCAACAAGGTCTTCGGCGAGACGATCCCGGTCTCCAAACCGGGCCTCGACTTCACCCTGCGTGAGCCGATCGGGGTGGTCGGCCTGATCGTGCCGTGGAACTTCCCGATGAACATGGCCTCCTGGAAGCTGG